>PAVC01000034.1 GCA_002713885.1 Fidelibacterota bacterium | reverse complement strand
ATAATAATGAATAAAAAATTTACTTTATTAATTATTCCAGAAGATGACTCAAGAACTAGGTCATATACTGTCAGCAAAAATTTATTGAAATATATATTCATTTCGGCGGCAATTATCCTCACTATAGTTATTTTTATTTCAATTCGTTCTATTCCTAATATTTTCAAATATGATGAATTAGAAAAAAAATATGAGGTTCTTGCCCAAGAACGTCTAAAAGTTGTTGAACTTAGTCAAGATCTTAATAGAATAAAGCAAATGGATAAATTTGTGAGACACTCATTGGGATTGGAATTGAATTTCAATGAAATACCAGAAATTATGGATAGCATTTTAATGGTAATACCCGATCAAAATAATTTTATTTCTTTTACTGATAATATTCCATCAATCGCTCCTATAGAAGGCTATATAAGTCAGCGCATGGGTAGCAGATTTTCTATAACTGATAATAAACATGGTGGGATTGACATTGTTGCAAAACAAGGAGCGCCAATAAAAGCTTCTGCTTCAGGATTAGTTGTATTTTCTGGATGGACCTATGAGATGGGAAATCTAATTATAATACACCATGGCGATGGGTATTTCACTCAATATGGGCACAATCAACAAAATCTAAGATTTCAATTAGATATGGTAAAGAAAGGCGAAGTAATTGGGCTAGTTGGTAATACGGGTATTTCATCCGGTCCTCATTTACATTTTGAAATTTGGAAAGACAATAAGTCAATTAATCCACTAATATATTTCCCTGAATATAATGAAACAGACCTAACTTCAAATAATAATGGATAAATCAAATTATAAAAATGTTCATACTATGATTGGTCCCGATGCGACAGTTAATGGTCCGATTAGGCTTAAACAAGGCTTAATTATATATGGTAAAATATACGGGGATGTAATTACTAAAGGTCCTGTACGGGTAGCAAAAAATGGATTAGTACAGGGTAACATAGAAGGCTTTAGCGTTCGAATTGGAGGAACTGTCATTGGTGATATTAAATCTGAGGGACAAGTTATTTTGCGGAAAAATTGTGTTTTAAAGGGAGATATTAGTTATAGAAAACTGCATATTGAAGACGGTGCACAGTTTGAAGGCCAATGTGATTTAGTTGGCAGTATTAACGCAGAAAATGTGAACGCCTAGATCATTGAATTACGACAATAAGAATTCTGATGAAAGCAATTTATACTATTTGCAAAAAATTTTTATTAAAGCTGCGCCAATTATGTCAGCATCATACTCATTATTCTTTTCAATTATTTTATTATCAGGGCTAGGGTATTATTTGGATAAAAATCTAGACACCTTTCCAATAATATTTTTATTATGTTTGTTTTTTGGAATGTTTTTAGGGTTTTATCAATTATTAAAGACAATAAACGCTCAAAAGAAATGATGTTATACATATATACGGTTATATTTTTAATTGGTATAGCAGGAATTTTTTCAAGGTTTTTTGATAACATGATTAGTGAAATATTTTTTGGGTTATTAGGCCCAGTTTTGGTTGGTTTTATAACAATATTCTTTATGATAAAATATTCTAATAATGGAGCAATTAGGTTGAATAGAATTCTTGTTAGAGGCTTTGTAATTAAATTTATTTTTTATGGCGCATTTATTATAACAATTTTCACTGTTTATTCTTTTAAACCGGTTCCATTTATGTGTAGTTTTACGCTCTCATTTATAGTTCTTCATATGATGGAGGCTGTAGTTTTAAAGAAAATTCAGGGTAGGTAATACTTAAATAGCTTGAACATCTAATGGTTGCTTCCAATACAGATAATAGTGGACTAACTGTTTTAGAACAAGTTGGACCCAATATTATACATCATGTATCAAACTCAGATATCGCTCATCCGATTGTTCATGTACCAAAATTATTTGGCATAGATTTTTCCATTACAAAGCATGTTTTTATGCTTTGGCTTGTTGCAATCATTGTTGCAACTGTCATCATCTTTCCTATCCAGAGATATGTGAAAAGTAATGGTAAACAAAAGTCTAGATGGGCAATAATGATTGAATATATAGTTGAATTTATTCGTGATGCTATTTCTAGTCCTAATGTTGGCCCAAAGTGGGTAATGACATGGACACCGCTCTTTCTCACTTTTTTCTTTTTTATACTTTTCGCAAATGGCATAGGTATGATTCCAATATTTGACCTTATTGGTCTTCTCGACAGATTTATTTTTCAAACGAGTCCAGATTCTTTTATAAATAATCTATTGCATGGCGGAGTCACTGCAACTGGAAATTTCAATGTTACAGCAGGACTTGCTACAATCACATTTTTTGCCATAATAGTCGCGGGCGTACGAGAGCATGGTTTTATTAAGCATTGGAAAAACCTTGTTCCTCATGGTTTAGCCTGGCCAATCTATATTATTTTGATTCCCATCGAAATCATGGGATTATTGGTAAAGCCATTTGCGCTTACTATGCGTTTAGCTGCTAATATGACTGGGGGGCACATTGCTATTTTAGCATTATTATCATTAATGGCAATTATCGGAGAAAAGTTTCACAGTGCATTTGCAGGGATCGGAGTAGCAATTATCTCAATTCCAATGTCAACTGCAATCTCTGGTTTAGAGATTATTGTTGTTCTCGTGCAGGCTTATGTTTTTACTTTATTAACAGCTGTGTTTGTCGGGATGGCAATTAACGTACATCATTAACTAAAATAAAAAAGGAAATATATAATGGATGCAACTTTATTAGTCCCAGTAGGATTAGGTTTAACTGTAATAGGTGCTGGCCTTGGTATTGGAAAATTTGCAGCAGCAGCAGCGGAAGGTATCGCTAGACAGCCTGAGGCTGCTGATAAAATTAGTGGTGCAGTTCAGCTCCCGCTCTTTCTTCTAGAAGGTGTGGCGATTCTTGCTGAGGTATTCATCTTTTTGATGCTTATTCTCTAGTAATAGAATACTATGGATCATTATTGGAGTATCCCAGGTGATGAGGTGCTTCATGAGTCAACAGGCGCTCATGGAGCCTCATCAGAACAGAATCCTCTTGTAAAGTTAGACCCGGGTCTATTTATTTGGACCATTCTGACCTTTCTGTTGCTTTTAATAGCTCTTGCAAAATTTGCATGGAAACCATTGTTGGCAATGCTTGATGAAAGACAAAAAAAGATAGAAGACTCATTATTGTCTGCTGAAAAAGCTAGACAGAAGCTCGAAGGAATAAACCAAGAGTCTGAGGCTATTCTATCAAAAGCTAGAACGGAGGCACAAACTATTGTTGCTGATGCTAAATCCGCAGCAGAGAATTTAAAAGAGGATATTGTATCGAAAGCAAAAGAAGAAGCTGATGGACAGCTAGAAAAAGCTAAAAATCAGATCAGTGTTGAGAAAGATAAAGCATTATTAGAAATTCGTCAAGAAGTCGTTGATTTATCTATTAATGTGGCAGAAAAGATATTAGAGAAGAATATATCAAAAGATGATAATGCCAAAATCATAGAGGACTCAATAAATAAACTGAAGAACTATGAAGCCTAATAAATCGGCAAAACAACTATCCAGTGTTCTATTTGAGTGTGCTAATAATGCAAACGCTTTGGATGAGGTTCGAGATTCAATTTTTTTGCTAGATGAACTTGTTAGGTCAAATATTGATCTCAAAAGTTTTGTTCAGTCAAAACGTCTATCGCAAGAGCAAAAATTGACAGTATTAGTGCAGGTTTTGGGGTCATCTGTACATAGCCTAGTATTAGGTATCGTATCATTTCTAAGCGGTATGCAGGCAAATAAAACTATCAGCCGTATAAAAAAATATTATATTGAACAATATAAGAATATTAAAAACAAAGTATCTGTTCATGCTGTGGTAAGTAGTGAGATTGACAAAGAAGGTGCTTCAATAATGAAAGAAAAATTAGACCAAGTATTAAGCAAAGACACAGATCTTTCTATTGAGGTTGATGAATCACTTATTGGTGGCGTAAAACTAAGGATCGAGAACACTTATTTAGATGCATCAATAAAAAGTCAAATTAATAACGTCAAGTTAGATTTAATGAAAACATGAGTTAGGAAATTATGGAAATAAAAACTGATCAAATAACAGCATTGTTGAAAGAACAATTAGAAAAATACGATAACGCTATTGATGTTTCTGAAGTTGGTGAAATAATCGAAGTTGGTGATGGTGTCGCTAGAGCGTCAGGTCTTGAGAACGTTATGAGCTCGGAGTTAGTTGCACTGCCAAATGATGTATTTGGGATGGCTTTAAATCTTGAAGAAGATAATGTTGGACTTGTTTTATTTGGTGAGACTAGGCTGATTAAGGAAGGTGATATTGCCAAGAGGACTGGTCGAGTGGTAGAGGTTCCTGTAGGAAAAGAAATGCTTGGTAGAGTTGTTAACCCGCTAGGCCAACCTTTAGATGGTAAGGGCCCGATTAATAGTTCTACTACACTTCCTATTGAACGAAAAGCACTAGGAGTCATGGCTCGGAGTCCTGTAAAGGAGCCTTTACAAACCGGAATCAAGGCTATCGATAGCATGGTGCCTATTGGTCGAGGGCAGAGAGAGTTGATTATTGGTGATCGACAAACAGGAAAGACTGCTGTGGCGATTGATGCAATCATAAACCAAAAATATACACATGAAACCGATGCCCCTGTTTATTGTGTTTATGTTGCCATAGGACAGAAAGCATCTACTGTCGCCAGTCTGGTTTCAGAGTTAGAATCGCAGGGCGCAATGGAATATACAATTGTTGTCGCTGCCAACGCATCTGATCCTGCACCAATACAGTATATTGCACCATATGCCGGTTGTGCTATGGGAGAATTTTTCAGGGATAATGGACAACATTCTTTGATTGTATATGATGATCTATCCAAACAGGCAGTAGCCTATCGTCAGATGTCTCTTGTGCTTCGAAGACCTCCTGGTCGCGAGGCTTTCCCTGGTGACGTATTTTATTTACACAGCCGTTTACTTGAAAGAGCTTCTAAATTATCAGAAGATCATGGCGGTGGCTCATTGACTGCGTTGCCAGTAATTGAGACTCAAGAGGGAGATGTATCCGCATATATACCTACCAATGTGATCTCAATCACAGATGGTCAAATTTATCTAGAAACAAATCTATTTAATTCGGGTATCAGGCCAGCGATTGATGTTGGACTATCTGTCTCTCGTGTGGGTGGTAATGCACAGCTCAAGGCAATGAAAAAAGTTGCTGGTACACTAAGGCTGGACTTAGCTCAATACCGAGAGCTAGAGGCTTTTGCCAAATTTGGATCAGATCTTGACAAATCGACTATCGATCAGTTGACTCGTGGAGAGAGGATGGTTGAAATATTAAAGCAAAATCAATATGTTCCAATGGCTGTAGAAAAACAAGTAGCAATAATTTTTGCTGCTTCTAAAGGTTATCTAGATGATATAGATGTAGAAAAAGTCGCTGATTTTGAGACTAGTCTTTTTGAATATCTTGATGCGAATGCTTCAGACCAGCTAAAAGCCATAAAAGATGAAGGTACCATCAGCGATGAAAACAGTGATGCACTCGATAAAGCAATCTCTGATTTCAAAAATAGTTTTGCGGTATAATCTGTGGCGAGTCTAAAAGATATAAGAGATAGAATTAAATCTGTAAAAAGCATTCAGAAAGTGACCAGCGCAATGAAAATGGTTGCAGCTGCAAAGGTTCGTCGNGCTCAAGAGAAGATGGAGCAGGCAAGGCCTTACACATTCGCTCTTGAAGAAGTAATTCATCATTTATTGCCTGATATTGACAGGGATATGTTAGATCTATTAGAGGTACGTGATATAAAGCGTAAAGCATATGTGGTTGTCAGTGCAGACAGAGGACTCGCTGGTGCGTTTAATACGAACATAATTAAAATCGCAGAACAAGAGATTGATCAATTCGGAAAAGAAAATGTTGATTTATTTTGTATAGGAAAAAAGTCTAGAGATTATTTTAAGCGAAGAGATTACAATATCATTGAGAGTCATATAGATTTCTGGAATGAGCTAGACTATGATAATGCTATGATGATTGGCAGAAGCATTATTGATCATTTTATTAGTGGCAAGGTAGATGAGATACATGTGATATATAATTATTTTTTAAACCTTGCTCATCAAGAAATAAAATCTGAGGTTTTATTGCCGCTTGTTTATGATAAGCAAGATAAAGAAATCAAAGATAGACTTTACGAGCCTTCTAAGGAGAAGCTAGTTAGCTCTCTGGTTCCTAGACACCTAAATATTCAAGTTTGGAAGTATCTTGTTGAGTCTTACGCCAGTGAACAGGCTGCTAGGATGATGGCAATGGAGAACGCTACAACAAATGCTAAGGATATGATAAAAAGTTTAACTCTAGAATTTAACAAAGCGCGTCAGGCAGCGATTACAACTGAGATGCTAGAAATCGTTAGTGGCGCTGAGGCTCTAAAAGAATAAACATAAATAAGGAATAATTTTATGTCAGAAAAAGGAAAAATTTCACAAGTAATGGGCGCAGTTGTTGATGTTGTGTTTGAACAAGGCCACTTACCTGATATTTATAATGCCTTAACTGTNGAACGAGGTGACGATAACNCTTTGGTTTTAGAGGTTGCNCAGCACTTGGGTGATTCTGCCGTTCGTACTGTGGCTATGGATTCTACAGATGGGTTAGTCAGAGGAACTGAGGTTAAAGATAGTGGTTCTCCTATTTCAGTACCTGTAGGTCCTGAAACCTTNGGNAGGCTTTTTGATGTTTTGGGGAATACAATTGATAATAAAGGTGACGTTAAAACGGATAAAGTGAATCCAATCCATCGAACTGCACCTAAGCATGAGGATCTTACCACCTCTACGGAGATTCTTGTTACAGGAATAAAAGTGGTAGACCTTATGGAGCCATATACAAGAGGTGGGAAGACCGGATTGTTTGGGGGTGCAGGTGTAGGAAAAACTGTATTGATTCAAGAGTTAATCAGAAATATTGCTACCGAGCATGGTGGATACTCTGTTTTTGCGGGCGTTGGTGAACGAACCAGAGAGGGGAATGATTTATATAATGAAATGACAGAGTCTGGTGTTATTAAAAAAACTACAATGGTTTTTGGACAAATGAATGAGCCACCCGGAGCGAGGATGCGTGTTGCCCTAAGTGGTCTTGCAATGGCAGAATATTTTAGAGATGACGAGGGCAAGGATGTTCTGTTATTTATTGATAATATTTTTCGTTTTACTCAAGCCGGGTCTGAGGTTTCAGCATTGTTAGGCCGTATGCCTTCAGCTGTAGGATATCAGCCAACGCTGAGTACAGAAATGGGCGATTTACAAGAGAGAATTACATCCACGAAGAATGGATCAATTACCTCTGTCCAAGCGGTGTATGTGCCAGCAGATGACTTAACTGATCCGGCTCCTGCTACTGCTTTCGCACATTTGGATGCAACGTCTGTTTTAGAAAGGAAAATTGCGGAGCTAGGTATTTATCCAGCTGTAGATCCACTCGCATCAACATCTAGAATATTAGACCCTAGAATCATTGGCGACCGCCATTATGATACTGCACAAAAAGTACAGGAGATATTACAACAATATAAAGACCTGCAGGATATCATTGCTATTTTGGGTATGGACGAGCTCTCAGATGATGATAAACTGACCGTTTCAAGGGCAAGGAAAATGCAAAAGTTTATGTCTCAACCATTTTTTGTTGCTGAGCAGTTTACTGGTTTTGAAGGAAGATATGTAAGTCTCGAAGATACAGTTTCTGGTTTTGAGGGTATCTTGAAGGGGGAAGTCGATGAGCTTGCTGAAAACTCATTTGCATATGTTGGTTCTATCGATGAGGCAATTGATAAGGATAAGAAGGCGAAGGCTGCTGCATAGTGGGAAAATTCTCTGTAGAAATTGTTACTCCTATCAAGGTTTTAAATCAAGAAAATGTTAGTTATATCAGGTGTCCTGGTCTGGACGGTTCTTTTGGTATTATGAAACAGCATCGAGAGGGTGTTATTGCTTTAGATGTAGGTGAAATAAAGATTAAAACAGATGATAACACAGAGTGGTATGCGACGAGCGGAGGTTTTGTAGAGATTGGTTCAACAAAAATTGAGCTCTTATTAGAATCCATTGAAAAATCAAATGAAATTGATGTCAAACGCGCCACAGCGGCTTTAGAAAGAGCAAATGACCGAAAAAATAAACCTGAGGAAAAAGTTGATAATACTAGGTTTGAGGCTTCACTTTTAAGGGCAATGAATCGGTTAAGAGTATCAAAAAAATAGATTTATTTATGTCATATAAAATGAAAACCGTCTTTTTTATATTGGGATGGTTTTTTTATTAATAAAATTCATAAAATGTTAAAACGTACACACACTTGCGGAGAGTTAAATAAGTCTAATGTAGGCAATGAAGTTCAATTAAATGGTTGGATTAATACTATTAGGCTTCACGGGAAGGTTGTTTTTGTTGATCTCAGAGATCGTTATGGAAAAACACAGTTAGTATTTAACGAGAACACATTTCGTGATGATTTTGAAATAATTAAAAAATTTTCTGTTGAAGATGTTATTTCTATAAAAGGGTTTGTTAATAATAGGTCCAATGAATCTATAAACCCTGAAATGAAAACGGGTGATATAGAAATTGCTGTTTCAACTTACAGTATACTTAATGAGGCTGAACCCTTACCTTTTGTATTAACAAATCGTAATAGTGCGGAAGAACATTTTCGATTAAAATATCGCTACCTAGAACTAAGAATTGATGAGCTTCAACAAAATATTATTACAAGGCATAAGACATATCAGGTAGCGCGTGAATATTTATCAAAAAATAAATTTCTAGAAATAGAAACTCCAGTTTTAATGAAGTCAACTCCTGAAGGGGCAAGAGATTATTTAGTGCCTAGCCGCTTACATCNTGGAAAGTTTTATGCTTTACCACAGTCGCCTCAAATTTATAAACAAATACTAATGATCTCAGGTTTCGATCGTTATTTCCAAATTGTTAAGTGTTTTAGAGATGAAGACCTACGCGCAGATCGTCAACCAGAGTTTACTCAAATAGATATTGAAATGTCATTTGTTNCGGAGGAAGAAATTTTTNCTAAGATGGAAGATCTCACTAGAAGTATTTTTTCTTCCGTAAAGGGGATAGAACTTCCTGATCCCTTTCCAAGAATTACTTATAAAGAAGCTATGGAGACGTATGGCTCTGATAAACCTGATACTAGATATGATATGAAACTACATAATCTTAAATCATTTACGGATAAGTCAGAGTTTAATGNATTTCGTTCTGTAGANTGTGTCTGTGGTATTGTNGTTGAAAATGGTGCAAAATATTCAAGAAAATTAATTGATGATCTAACTGAAGCAGCTAAAATAAATAAGGCAAAAGGATTAGCTTGGGTTAAGAATGAAAGTGAACAGTTTAACGGTGGAATTTCAAAATTTTTCCCTGAGTCATTACAGGCTAAGGTTATAAAATATTTAAATATGAAAGATGGTGATCTTTTATTGATGATTGGTGATAAAAAAAATATTGTATACAACGCTCTTGGAAAACTGAGGATATTGATCGCTAATAAGGAAGATTTAGCTAGTAAAGATGATTATTGCCCGGTATGGATCACTGAATTTCCAATGTTTGAATATGATCAAGAACAGGACCGTTACATAGCAATGCATCATCCCTTTACTGCGCCTAGGGAGTCAGATATTAGTAAGCTCGATACTGACCCCGCTAATGCTCTCAGTCGAGGTTATGATTTGACGATGAATGGTCATGAAATCGCAGGTGGGTCAGTTCGTATTCACTCTTCTGAAATTCAGGAAAAAGTATTTTCTTTATTAGGGCTAAGCCATCAACAAGCTGTAGAAAAGTTTGGATTTTTAGTAGAAGCTCTACAATATGGCGCACCTCCACATGGTGGTATTGCATTTGGATTTGACAGATTAGTAATGTTACTAGCTGGTACTAATAACATAAGAGATGTAATTGCATTTCCTAAAACAACTTCAGCTACTTCTTTAATGGATGATAGTCCAAATCATGTAGAAACTGATCAGCTAGATGAGTTGGGCTTAATTATAAAAAAGTAATTACAAAATTATTTATTTTTGTCTAATAGTTGANTTAAAAGTCCTATTGCATTCTTTGCGCATACCTGAGCGGTCCTAGGAAGTTCGATACCACTATACCAATAAGAATGTGACCAAACCAGTAANCCTGAACTTTCATCAGTCATTTTTAATATGATNCCNACCCTTGCTTGAGTGTATTCTACTCTACCGCTTTCTTGGATGGAACCGCCATCTGTTGTGGTCGTGGTTGATGTTGTAGCCTTTGCATTATTTTTATTTTCACCTGCTTCAGTAGATTGTGTTATAACTGTTTCTATACTTCCTCGATCTTCAATCCGAAAAGGCACTAATATAGTTTCACGGTCTGTAAACTCGGTTAACGTACAATTCAGTACAAGATTATTTTCTGCTATGTTATTTAATNTAATTATGGTCCCACTTTCTTGATTTTGTGATACGTCNTAACCATGTTTCATAAACATAAATGAAAAATTGTCTTCCATAATTTGACCTGATCCTGGCTCATTTGAATAGTCTAAAATTTTATTTAAGCTNATACTATTAACTTTACTAAAATCATAATTAGTATTTATTGCTGGAGCATTCCAGCAGCTAGAGNNCAACATTGTTATAACAATAAGCAAATAGTATTTCATTATATTAATATTCTTGAAGATTAATAAGATGTATTTTTGCTTCATTAATTAGATCGTTGTCTTGAGTATTTTTTATACAATTTTCCCATGCAGTGATTGCTTTATTATTTTCATTAATGGCTTCATGAAGTAAGGCTTTTAATTTATATACTTCTGCATTATTTGGTTCTTTTGATCGAGCTATATCTAATTGCTTTAGTGCTTCTTTAAATAGTCCTGCTTCCATTGCCATAACTGCTTGTTCTAAATATTTTCCAGACTGAGGATATAGTGGATTAAAAAGCAAAAAGAACATTATAAAGATTANAGTAAAAATTCTAATACTGGGTATTTTATGCATAGATAAACATTCCTTTTTATTTATTCAAATAAAGTTTCTTCTTGATTTAAGAGATCCATTGCTCTTTTTTGATAAAAAATATTTTCTGGTATGATTTCTGGATTTATAGTAGGGTCAATATTAATAATTGATTGAAGCTGATTATGAAATAGATTTCTATTTTCCGCTTTTTGATGATAGAATTCTGACATTTGAACCTTATTCCCAAAATAATTTGGGGAAGAGCTAATAGCTTTTTCAAAATAGTTTTTAGATTGTGTGATTTCGACTCCAGGAATTCTACTATAAAAAATTCCAAAAAATCGGTAAGGCCCACCGTAAAGATAATCTGGCTCTAGAGAAATAATNCTGTGCATAATTATTTCTAGTANTTCTCTATGATTTACTCTTTCTAATGCCGGTTTATTATTTAGATNCCAGAGTTTATTNGTGGCCCACCAATACATTCCTGGNACCAATTCTTTTGGGGCAATAGATAATGCAGATAATATTTTAAAATCAGGATCTCCTTTTGTTTCATTAAGTATCGATTTAAATAGACTATCTTTTAAAACTGAATATTCTCCGATCTCAGCACCTTTTATAAATAAACTGTCTTTTTTTATTTTATCATCTTCTAAAAATATTCCTTGAAAAAAAAGAGAACGGCTATAAAGATATAATAATTCGNAATTATTATGATCTACTTCGTTAGCTAACCCTAAAATATAATTTACTTTTTTTACCGCATTAGAATCACTTCTTTGCTCCCAAAAAAGTTTTGCTTGTTCTAGTAAAAAGTCAATATTCTGCGATTGGGAAGTTTGAATTTCTATTTTTTGGTTTGAGCATTTCCAAGAGGAAAAAATTTGTAGACTTATTGATAGCCAGTAAATAAATATAAAGTATTTCTTCATTATTAANNTNTAGTAATTCGCAATATGTAAATTCNATGANAAATATTACAATTATAATATAGTATATGGAAAAAATTATAGAACTAAAATCAATGGAACTAGCTGATATTTTAGGAATAGGCGATGGGCACATAAAATTAATTGAGTCTAGTGTGCCTGTTTCCATCACAGCACGAGGCGAGTTGTTAACAATTAAAGGAAAAAAATCAGATATAAATCATGCGGCAGCTATNCTAGGTGAGATGAGAGGTACTTTCACTAGTAAGGGCACACTTTTATCTAATGATGTTGACAATTTGATAAAACTTTATAAGTCAGGAGAAATTGACTTAAAAAGTAATTTAGATATTATGGATGTAATATATTATGGAAGGAAAGGTACTATTGGCCCTAGGACAAAAGGACAATCANTATATTTAAAGAGCGTGATCAATAATGATATAGTATTTGGAATTGGCCCTGCTGGGACTGGAAAAACATTTTTATCTATGGCTTTTGCTCTTTCTTCANTGGAAAAAAAAGAGGTTGAAAGAATTATTCTTTGTAGGCCAGCAGTTGAGGCGGGTGAAAACTTAGGTTTTCTCCCTGGGGATCTTAAAGAAAAAGTGGATCCTTATTTATCACCACTTTATGATGCTTTAGATGCGATGCTTNCAAAAAATAAGTTGGCAGCATTAATCGAAAATAAAAGTATAGAGATTGTTCCTCTTGCCTATATGCGCGGCCGTACTCTAGATAATGCTTNTATGATACTTGATGAGGCGCAAAATAGTACAATTATGCAGATGAAAATGTTTCTTACTCGCTTAGGAATTGGTTCTAAGGCTATTATTAATGGAGATGTAACACAGATAGATTTAGATGCGAATAAACACTCTGGGCTAATTCAAGCGACAAAAATACTTAACAATGTTTCAGGAATTGGATTTACATATTTTGATGATTCTGATATAGTGCGTCATCCATTAGTGAGAAAAATAATTGGTGCATATGATACGATAGATAAAAAGAATGGTATTAAATAACCATATTTATCNTAGGNTTATATAGTGGAAAGAGAAACATATATAGTTCAGTCTGGTCGGACACCAATTGGNGCATTTGGAGGGGCTCTATCAGAATTTTCTGCTCCGCAACTAGGTGCAGCAGTNATCACTGGTTTGTTAGATCGATTAGATTTAGATGTAAACGAAGTAGAAGAAGTAATCATGGGTAATGTTCTATCCGCTGGGATCGGACAAGCGCCAGCTAGGCAGACAGCCATATATTCTGGTTTACCACATAAAGTAGAGTGCCTTACAATTAACAAAATGTGTGGGTCTGGTTTAAAAGCGGTGATGCTAGCCGATCAGGCTATTAAGGCTAAGGGTGCAGGTATAATCATNGCTGGTGGTATNGAGAGCATGTCCAATGCACCTTATTTGATATCTAAAGGTATAAATCGANTTGGTCACCAAAAAATGATAGACAGTATGATTCACGATGGCTTATGGGATGCTTATAATGATATACATATGGGTAGCTGTGCAGAAATGCTTGCTACTGATAGAAACTATGCTAGAGAACAGCAAGATAAATACTCTATTAAATCATACCAGCGTGCGCAAGATGCGCAGGAAAAAGGTTATTTTTCTAATGAAATAATACCANTAACAAACTCTAAAGGAATTGCTNTTGATTCTGATGAAGAGCCAGGTAAGGCAAAGTTTGAGAAGATACCCATCATCAAACCAGTGTTTGAAAAAAATGGAACCATAACAGCAGCAAATGCATCGAAATTAAATGATGGNGCAGCAGCAGTTATNCTGATTTCGAAGGAAAATATTGAAAAGTATAAGNTCAAGCCAATGGCNCGTATTATTTCTCACTGTTCATTTGCNCATGACCCAAAATGGTTTACTACAGCTCCTGGGCATGCTATTGATAAAGTTCTTAAACAGGCAAGGCTATCTAAAGATGACATTGACCTATGGGAAATAAATGAAGCATTTGCAGNTGTAACGATGGCGGCTATGGATGATTTTAAATTAGATGACACAAAGGTTAACATAAATGGTGGGGCTGTTGCTCTTGGCCATCCAATCGGTGCATCAGGCGCAAGAATATTGACTACCCTGATTTATGCTCTAGAAAGAATGAAAAAAAATATTGGACTGGCAGCATTATGTATTGGCGGAGGTGAAGCGTCAGCGATGGTTATTGAAAAATTATGAAAACTAAGCAAGATATTGACTGGGATAATCTTGGATTTAATGCTCTAGAAACGCGCAGTATGTTCATTGCAAACTGTAACTCTTCTGGAAAGTGGGTAAATATAGGTTTGACCCCTTATGGAGAGATAAGCTTGTCGCCAGCATCCACAGTATTAAACTATGGACAAGGAGTATTTGAAGGTACAAAAGCTTATATGTCATCTAAANATCGTGTAGTGTTTTTCAGATTAGAAGAAAATGCAAAAAGATTTAATGNTTCATGCAGAAGATTGTGCATACCTGATATACCACATGATTTATTTATAAGTGCTGTTAAAGAGACAGTCCTAGACAATCTAGATTATGTGCCCCAAAAAGAAAAAGGCAGCCTTTATATTNGACCATTAGCATTAGGCACAGGACCTATGCTGGGAGTTAAACCTTCTGACTCTTATACCTTTGTAGTGTTTGTGACTCCGGTAGGATCTTATTTTAAAAATANTTTAAAGCGTCTGAATGCTTTGGTCACTGATAAGTATCATCGTATNGCTACAAAAAGTATTGGGTTTGCAAAAGCAATTGGTAATTACTCTGGCACGCTTCTTCCTTTTAAAGAAACTATAGAAGCTGGTTATGATGAAATAATTTTTTTAAATGCGTCTAATGAAAATATTTTAGATGAAGCTAGATCAGCAAATATTTTTGTGCTAAAAAATAAAACATTAACAACTCCANCTGTTCAAGGTTCTATCCTACCTGGAATTACAAGAGACTCTGTATTGAAAATAGCAGAAAAAGTATTNGACCTTGATGTAAGAGAACAAGATGTNACTATTGAAGAATTGATGAATGCCGATGAGGTATTTTTTACTGGAACTGCAGTCGTAGTTGCGCCAGTAGGNAGCATATGTTATAATGACAAAACTGTTAATTTTGAAATATCGTATTCAGAATCAATGACAAAAAATATAAGAGAAGTGCTGATCAATATTCAAAATGAAAACATCAAAGACCCTTTTGGATGGGTCATGCCTGCGGATTAAATCAGTTGGGAAAATTTATTAATAAGCACCCAAGAAGACTTGCAAGGGANTCAGTTATGCAAGCGCTTTATGCGGTGGAAATAAATAATGGATATCCTAAGGATATACTTGATTNATANAATCAATCATTTAATATTTTAGATGATAGTGAGTATATGCATCAATTATTTTTCTGTGTTATTGAAAATAAATCTTGGGCAGATGAATTAATATGTAAATGTCTCGAGAATTGGGAATATAGTCGAGTTGCAATCGTCGATAAAATATTGTTAAGAATGGGTGTTAGTGAGATATATCATATGGATGATGTTCCACCGAAGGTTTCAATAAGTGAAATGGTAGAAATAGCTAAAGTCTTTAGCACAGAAGAAAGCTCAAGCTTTGTTAACGGTATTCTTGATACTATATATAAAAATTATAACAATAAAGAGTAGATGTTTTTAAAGAAACTTTTTGGTACTCGTTCCCAGCGACAGACAAAAAAGCTTTTGCCGCTGGTTGATCAGGTAAATGAGTTTTATGAAAGTTTACAGTCTAAATCTGATCAAGATCTAATCGATAGAACAGCACAGCTAAAGCAATTTGTTGAAGATGCTATAAACCAAGAAAAAAGTAAAATGGATAAGGGTGCGGATAGCTCAGTAATAAAGAAAATAATTTTAGAAGCAGAGCAGAATGCATTAGATAATAGTATGGTTGAAGCTTTTGCCATGGTAAAAGAGACCTGTCGCAGGATGATAGGACAGTCCTGGCGGATTTCGGGACAACAGGCAGAGTGGAACATGATTCCTTATGATGTCCAATTACTCGGTGCTATTATATTACACAATGGTAATGTTTCTGAAATGAAAACAGGAGAGGGTAAGACATTAGTTGCGACCATGCCAATCTATCTAAATGCTCTTAC
Organism: Fidelibacterota bacterium; assembly: GCA_002713885.1. GTDB lineage: Bacteria > Fidelibacterota > Marinisomatia > Marinisomatales > UBA1611 > TMED80. The sequence continues at coordinate 5,090 of PAVC01000034.1, read as the reverse complement.
CGGTAGAGGCGTTCATGTAATCACCGTTAATGACTATTTAGCCCAGAGGGATGCTGAGTGGATGGGTGAGGTATACAGGCGGCTAGGTCTAACAGTAGGGTTTATATTGAACTCAATGGATAATAGACAGCGACGGGAGATGTATGGCTGCGATATCACATATGGAACGAATAATGAATTTGGATTTGACTATTTAAGAGACAATATGGCATTGCATCCAGATGAACTATGTCAAAGAGGGCATGCATTTGCCGTCGTAGATGAGGTAGACAGTGTACTTATTGATGAGGCACGTACCCCATTAATTATATCTGGTGCCGTTGATACACCTACAGATGATACATTTGTTAGACTAAAACCAGATGTGCAAAGGCTTGTAAAAAAGCAGAATGTTTTAGTGGCTGAACTAGTAAAGAATGTAAAAGAAATATTAGAGACAGATAAAGACCAGGCAGGATTGAAATTACTTCAGGCAAATCGTGGTCTCCCGAAGCACCCGCAGGTTATGAAGATATTTCAAGAACCAGGAACCCTAAAGTTGTCCCAAAGTATAGAGTCAGTTTATTTAAGAGATAAAAAATTACATGAGGTAGACGATGATCTATATTTTTCTATTGATGAAAAATCACATGTAATAGATATAACAGAAAAAGGAAGAAATGTTTTGGCTCCTGATAATCCTGATGCCTTTGTTATCCCTGATTTAGGAGAGATGCTTTTAGAGGTAGATGAAAAAACCGATCTAAAAGATAATGAGCGTGAAATAGAAAAAGAAAAAGCTCACCAACTCCATGCGGAAAGAAGTGGGAAGATTCACAATTTCAATCAACTTTTAAGAGCCTTTACTATGTACGATAAAGATGTAGAATATGTTGTGCAAGATGGGAAAGTTTTAATTGTAGATGAATTTACTGGTCGAATTTTAGCAGGAAGAAGGTACTCAGATGGGCTTCATCAGGCTTTAGAGGCGAAAGAAAATGTTAAGATAGAAAGAGAAACCCAAACGTTAGCCACGATCACAATACAAAATTATTTTAGGCAATATGACAAACTCTCAGGTATGACAGGAACAGCGGAAACAGAGGCAGAAGAATTAGGTTCTATCTATGGTTTAGACGTGGTCGTTATTCCTACGCACCGCGATATTATAAGGGATGATAGCGAAGATTTAGTGTATAAAACAAAAAGAGAAAAATACAATGCGGTTGTTGATGAAATAACCGATGCACATCATCGCGGTCAACCAGTACTTGTTGGAACGATTGCTGTAGAAACATCCGAACTTTTGTCAAGAATGCTCAAAAGAAAAAGTATTCCCCACAATGNTTTAAACGCCAAACAACATCAGAAAGAGGCAGAAGTTGTTGCAAGGGCCGGTCTAAGAGGCGCNGTTACAATCGCTACNAATATGGCTGGTAGAGGAACAGATATTAAACTTGGNGAAGGTGTCAAGGATGCTGGCGGNCTTCATATTTTAGGCACAGAGAGGCATGACTCAAGGAGAATAGATTTACAATTAAGGGGAAGGTCAGGGCGACAAGGAGATCCTGGGTCCTCTGTATTTTATTTATCACTTGAAGATGACTTAATGAGNTTATTTGGATCAGATAAAGTAGCAAGTATTATGGATAGGATGGGGATAGAAGAGGGTGAGGTTATTACTGCGGGAATGATCACCAGGGCAATAAGTTCAGCGCAACAAAAGGTAGAAGTACGCAATTTTGGTGTTAGAAAACATCTTCTTGAGTATGATGATGTTATGAACCANCAGAGGCAAGTAGTCTATGATATAAGAAACCAAGCACTGTCTGGTAAGAATATGAGAGACACTGTAGCACAGATTATAGAAGATTATATAGTTGATNAGANAGAGGAACAGTCGGCGATTGATTCTTTAGCCGATTGGGACTGGGAATCTTTAAGACAAAATATTTCGACACATCTTTTAGTAGATATCAGCCACCAAAAATTAATTGAAGATATTGGAAGAGAAGANATTAGCTCAGATGATGCAATAGACTGGATCAGCCATGAAGCAGAGTCAGTATATAAGGTCAGAGAATCTTTAGTNCCAGAGGAGGTAATTCGAGGGTTTGAGAGGTTTGTAATCCTGCGTACGATTGATGAAAAATGGAAAGACCACTTGTATGCAATGGATCAATTGAGAGAAGGAATAAACCTTAGAGCCTATGGTCAAAAAAATCCACTGCTTGAGTATAAATCTGAGGGATTTGGTATGTTTAAAGAAATGATGCTTGATATGAATGCTGTTACAGTCCAAAGAATATTTCGCACGCAGCTCCAGGGAATGGACCAGGCACCGCAGCTAAATACTGGTGGNGTTCGNAATGTAAAAGTAGANCACCAAGATACAACGGGAATGGGTTTTTCTGGCCAGCAGCAAACTCAACCTTCTAAAAAAGGAGTAAGTAAACCCATAGTAGCAGATAAAAAGATAGGAAGAAATGAAAAAATATTTGTACAATCACCAAGCGGAGAAAAAGTACAGATTAAGTACAAAAAGCTACAGCANTATCTAAAACAAGGATATACACAGGTGTAAGACCATGGCAAAGAAGAAAAAATTCGAAACAATCGCGATACACACTGGAAATGNGCCAGATGCTGTTACCGGATCTATTTCACCATCTATACATCTAACCTCTACCTATGTACAGGATGGTATCGGAAAAAACAAAGGATATGATTACTCAAGAGGAGGTAACCCTACAAGAGCAAGGCTAGAAAGAAATATTGCTGCGTTAGAAGGTGGGTGTGATGCGATAGCGTTTGCCAGTGGAATGGCAGCAACAACAGCCTTGTTCCAGGGACTAAAAAAAGGAAACCATGTAATTGTTTCCAGGAACGTATATGGAGGCACCTATCGTATGGCAACCCAGGTGCTTAAACATCACGGCATTGACTTTGATTTTGTTGACACAACTAATGTTGAAAATATCAAACAAAAGATCAAACCAGATACAAAGTGGGTGTTTATTGAGACCCCTACTAATCCTATGCTAGAGATTACAGATATACAGGCAGTATCACTGATATGTAATGAGTCTAATATTAAACTTGCTGTGGATAATACATTTATGAGCTCATATGGTCAGAGGCCTCTTGATTATGGAGCAGACTGTGTGATGCATAGNTCCACCAAATTTATTAGCGGTCATAGNGATGTTCTTGGAGGAGTATTAGTAGCGAAAGATGAAGCTTTAGCTGAGAGGTTNCATTTTATTCAAAAATCTGGTGGAGCAGTGCCTAGTCCGTTTGACTCATGGTTATTACTTCGAAGTGTAAAAACAATGTCTATGCGAGTACAAANAGCCTCTGATAATGCGATGGTATTAGCAAAATATTTTGAGAGTCATGATAGTATCACTAAAACTATTTATCCTGGTCTGGCTTCACATCCTCAATATGATATTGCAAGGAAACAACAGATTAATCCACATGGAGAAATACTGTTTGGGAGCATGATTTCTGTGGTCTTTGACTCAAAACGTAACCNTGACTCTTTTTTATCAAAGATAAAACTTTTTTCTCTTGCAGAGAGTNTAGGNGGAGTGGAGAGTCTCATGTCAGTTCCATATTTTATGACACATGCAGATGTTCCAAAAGATGTAAAAGCCGAAATGAACTTGGTTCCAGAGCTTCTTCGATTAGCAGTTGGGGTTGAGCATATTGAAGACTTGCTTTCCGATATTGAAGGAGCGCTTGGAAAATAAAATATCAGTGACTTGATGGAGAATATTTATTATTTTCAGCCTTAGTAATTTAAGTTATACGTCTGACTATGGTCGTTCTTTTCTTATGCGCGACGGAATAATCTGATTGAGAGACAATATTGGAGGAATAGTGTCGATGCNAAAAACAATGAAAAAAATATTTTTATCTGCTGCTTTAGTAGCCGCGGTTACCCATGCTCAGGATGTTTCTATAATGGTGNGTGATACTTCTTTTGCTGGTTATACAGATGATATAGTTGTTTCAGTTATGTTATCAAACCCAAATAGTACCGTAGGCGGTATGCAGTTTGATGTGTCCGTAGAACCATCCATGGTTATGCTTTCAGGTGTATCTCCCGTAGGAATAGGTTCTAGCTTTTCCGCTGACTATAGTTCATTAAATAATGGTAGCTCAAGAGTTGTTTTTTATAATGGTTCAGGGCCCGATGGAATCAGCAGTGGAGCTAGTGGTTCTATACTNAATCTTCACTTTAGCGGTTCAACAGTGCTGTCTGCTGTTTTAGGGATTAACATTAGTAACCTAATTGTTAGTGATGAAGACGGAGTTATAGTCTCAGCTCAATCCTCTAATGGTAATCTTACCATTGGTGATGTAATCTACCTTAGTGGCTCAACAGCAACGGCTGATGTGCTAGAAACTGTTGAGATTGATTTTAGCATAACCAATAGTGGTGCTGTTGGTGGGCTCCAGTTTGATTTAAAAGATAGTCCTAATTATTTAGATCTAGTTTCTTTAGAGACAACAGAAAGAACCGCTGGATTTTCTGTTGATTTTAACAATGTAGATAATGATGCTTATTCACGGATCGTGATTTACAGTGCTGATAATGCGAATATAGATCCAGGATCTGGGTCGGTTCTAACTGCAACGTTTGAGGTGCACAATAATGCTTATGCGGATTCTGTATCGATTTTTCTGGAAAACGTCGTCGTGACTGATGGCATCGGCGGTAGTTATTGGATCGCTTCTGCTGACTCTGCAACTGTAATCGTTTATCCAGGTTATATTGAAGAGCCCTCAAATCTTCAGGCTATCGATGGCCAAGATGCACAGGTTACATTGACCTGGGATCCTCCTACTGGACCAATCCCAGATAATATTTCCGAGGATTTTGAAGAAGGTATCCCTGACGATTGGACTTTAACTACAAACTCATCACAGGGGTGGTATCTTACCACAGATTGCACTAGCGATTTCTGGACTGTGCCAGTTCATACAACTTATATGTGTGCAAATGATGATGCTGCAAATGATGATGGTTCAGTTGACTATATGGTTACGCCAGTGTTTAACGTAAGTGGAGCTGAGGCTGTGCTACTAAGTTTCGCCTCTTA
>PAVC01000033.1 GCA_002713885.1 Fidelibacterota bacterium | reverse complement strand
AGGTCAGATTATCATCGCTCATGCGGTACATTTCTTCTCCCAGAACATTGTATATCGTAAACGTTACCCCCGATTGAACCGGAACAGAAAAATCTATTGTTGTAGATGGATTAAACGGGTTTGGATAGTTATTCCCCAGGCTAAATTTCTTTGGTTGTAAAGTAGTGCCATCATCATCAGTCGCCAGCGTCCATCCACGATGCATTTTTAGCATATCAACATAGATTGAACCATGATCATCATTTGTTGGTTGAATGTGCATTATACCAACCTGTACTATCGTTGCCTCCTCAGGTACTGTGCCTTCTATGCCAATATGATGCCAATCGTTTTCCGAAAAGCTTGAACCATTAATATGGGTCGAGTCCATACCAATCCATGCCCATCCGTCTCCAAAATATTTTGCAAAAATTGCTACATCTGAATTTCCTTGGCCGATGAAATCACTCTCATGGCTCATTGCATGAGCTGTAACACTTAGTTGAGACCCCGGTGCAAGCGCATTATCTCCTTCAAAGATTTGGAATAAATTGTTCTCAGCATTTTCAGAACCATTATAAAGACCCCAGAGTTTTACAGAGGTGACTCCCTCAAAAGCATTAAAAATATTATCGCTTCCAAACATTGTCTCNCCAGTATAAACTAAGGCTTGACTATCAAATCCAGGATATGCTTCCCAACCATCAAAGCCACCTTCAAATCCGCTGTTTACTAACTCATTAGGTGCGCCGCAAATTGAAGATGGGTCAAAGAGCTCGCCAGGAAGAGGTGGTTCTTTTTGCCACGTGTCTGTTGGAAATGTGTAGTCTGCCCAGGCGCAGTTATTGTCTGCATCCTGGTGCATATATCTGGCGCGAGAACGTCCGTTTCCAAATCCACCTCCTTCTTCGACATGTCCCAGGTCATTATTCTTAAAGGCCCAGGCATAGATNGAGTGCCACGGGTTTGGACCATTCAGGCTCACTGTCACCGAATAGACTCCGTCTCCATTCTCATCTGTTGCATAGAATAAGGGACCCTCGCCAAAACCATTAAACAGGTTTGACCATCTATCTTTTGGNGNAACAAAGACTGAGTCTGTTGCAGCATCAAACCCATCAGCCGCCGCACCTGTCATGTCAACAGAGTAGGTTACTCCAACTGTCTGCCCCGCAGGAATTACGCCTCCCGCAGGAAGATCATAATAGCCCTCAAGCGGTCTGGTGAGCACCTCACCAGGCTGATCGTTCAGACTAAAAAATCGGTTTCCACCACCGTATACCGGTGAGTCTTCATAGCCGAGATAGTCAAAAAGCTGACCATATACTGACTCGAGAGTTGTTACCGATGCATCACTAAGCTTCATAAAATATTTATACTCAATTCTTGCAGAGGGTGTATTGGTCATTGCAAATGCAGCAGAGAAGAGGTTCGTCCCAGGAGTCCTGACCAGCTCTGTTCCTGGCGATGCTGGTGGATATAATGTTGTATCATCAGCCCATCCATTAAAATCGCCACGGAGGAACATTCCGTCTCCGTTCGCAACGCTAAAGACGGGCATTCCGTTTAAGCCTTCTTCATTAAGCCACTCGGTCATGTCAACCTGAAACAGAACTGTTTTTGTGAGAAAGCCGCCACCACCAGGTGGATAATCATTGTACCACTTCCAAGATAGTGTGGTGTCTGAGGACAATGTTGTGCCTCTGTTATCTATACTTTCCCAGTCATCACCCGCACGAAATTTATATTCAACATTGTGAGCCTCGCCTGGTGCAAACGTAAAATGACCAGACCAAAACTCTGAGTTACCTTCTTGGGCAAGGTTTACAGGTGCATCGCCCCAGCCATTAAATGATCCAGCGACTCTCATTGGGGAAACGGCAGGATCATAGCCTGGTATATTAAATGTATTAACCCTGAACCAGACATCAATGGAGTCAGTAGGTGTGTATGGAGGTGTCGTACCGTGATTATAGAATAATAATTCTGTCTCCATATCCTCAAGCCCAATGGTCAACACTCGATTAGGAGTGCTCTCCCAAGCCTCGTTTCCAAGATCATCTACAGGGCAGATTTTAAAATCATAGGTTCCGGTCCAAAGCTCAACAGTAAACTCCCAGTAGTCTCCACCTACATTAGTCGCAGAACACTCTGTGCAATTTTGCCATCCGTTAAAACTCCCTCTAATCTGTATATCATGGGTAGAGTCGGTAACCGCTGTGGTTGACATATTTGCTCGGAAAGTGACACTAACCAGTTCTGATGGTGTTGGCGCGATATCATTAAAATATTTCCATGCTACGGTAGTGTCAGAACTGACTGTGAGAAGACGATTTGGATCATTCTCCCATGTCTCACCCGCTTTGAACTTGTACGTAAGTACATGTGTTGTCGCAGGATCTCTCGTAAAGTGTCCAGACCAGAAATCTGTGTCACCCTCTCTAGTAAGCTCGGTACCGTTCCAGCCTTCAAAAGAGCCAGCTACTTTCATTGGTGTTGTGGCTGGATCATACCCGGGAATACCAGCTGTGTTAACCCTGAACCAGATATCAATACTATCAGTAGCCGTGTAAGGTGGCTGGTCTCCATTTTCCCAGTAGCAGGTAATGGTTGTATCATTGGCTGATACATTTAAAACCCTATTGTCTGTGCTTTCCCAGATATCTGTTCCTGTAGTTAAATCAACGGCTACAAATTTAAATTCATAGTTTCCGGTATCGAGCGCGCCAGTATAGCTATAATAGTCACCACCTTGGCTGGTAATTGACATATCATTTCCAGCCCATCCATTAAAAGATCCTCTTATGACTAGATTATGGGTAGAGTCTGTTACTGCCCCAGCGGTAGACATATTTAAATTTATTGTTACGTCAGCATCCTGAGGAACCTGCAACGCACCCTCATCTATCCACTGAGCAATCAAATCAACCAGATCCGGTTCTAGATTACCATTTGGTGGCATACTACCATTGTTTACTCGCGTCCACAGCAGACTATTAGCATGATCACCTGCGACTACAGCCGCACCACTAGTTCCACCAATTATTGTCGCAGAATACGTGGTTAGATTTAAACCACTATTGTGACCATATATATGACAACTGGTACAGCTATTATTAAATATAGTNTGGATCTGTGTCTCATAATCCACCTGTGCATTAATAAAAGGTATAGATAAAAATAATACGATTGTTTTACCAATTTTTCTCATGATAATTCCTTCTAGTATATATTTAAAATTAGATTAATTCTTGATATAAATGTCAATCCAAATATTAAAATAAAAAATAAAAAAAATAGTCGGAATGGCATTAAGTCTATAGTCTTAGTCTGATACTGATCTGTTGGGTCGTCCCTAAGAATTTTAATGATTCAAACGAGTAGTCTATGTTTATNGGTTTGTTAATGATATTTACTAGGTTAAACCCNAGGCCAAAAGAGTATTCACTCACTCTGTCGCTAAGATACAGNGACCTNTATCCTGTTCTNAGCGATAGAAGCTTGTTGATAAGGTTGATCTCAGCCCCTGCATTTAAAAAGCTATTATTATCATTTGGATGCCCGGAATCTATGGCCCAGATAAGGCCTCCGATATTCGAGATTGATTTTTGACCAGAGATACCGACCCTTAGAAGCAGCGGCAGGTCAAATTGATCGGTTGAAATATTTCCGGTTGTGTTTTCATTGTTTCCTTCAATGTTTTCGCTAATNTCNACNGGNACNATNAGATCATCNCCAGACATCTGCATCTTTGGTCCAAAGTTGGATATGCTGGTTCCGAGTTTGAACCCAAACGGAGTGTCAAACAAGGTACCTATATCGATTGCGAAACCNGANGCATGGTTGCTGGCGATAGACTCTCTTATAAGTTTAAGGTTACCGCCTAAAGAAAATTTATCTGTCAAATTTCTGGCGTAGCTCAGACCGATCGCTAGATTCCCGGCGCGGTATGTTTCGCCAGTGTNNTCATTCCCATAACGNGTAACCTCAATCTCNTCCATGGAAACCATGGTAATGTTTGCCCCGAATGCGGCATTGTCAGAGANCTTGATCACGGCACCAGANTAGTCTAGACTTATACCTGCGAACCAATTGTTGTGATTCACTATCGCCTCGTGTCCTCCAAGTCTCGATATGCCAGCAGGGTTCCAATACATAGCNGTCGGATCATCCGCGATCGAGACAAACGCGTTACCAAGACCGGCAGGCCTGGACCCAATACCTATAGTTAGAAATTTCGCAGCCGTTGTACCTGTCTTGTCAATCGCAAAGAGTGAGCATGACACGGATAAGGAAAACAGGATTAATATTTTTAGAAGGGTTCTCATTTTATAATTGCAAACTTTCCTATTTTTTCACCAATCCCCGGTGCGCTAACGTGGTAAATATACATTCCATAGCTTGCGTCCAGATTATCCTTTGTCAAAAGGTCCCATGATCCTGTCCCAAAGTTAATTGACTCTGAATGGTGGATCTCGCGAACCAGTTCTCCGGCTATGTTAAAGATCCGAATCGTGCACTCAGAAGGGAGATAGCGGAACTGTATTTCTCTTGGACCNCGTCCGTTAATATAATTATTNTTNCCNTCAAANGNAGACGCGCCAAAATAGGGATTTGGCACGACCTTGATCTTGTCCATATCGTTTACCGCTTTGTCCGAACTNACAAAAGATGCCTGAGTTGTAAACTCAAACACATCCTCGCTCAGGAATGGTTTTTCAATGATCACATATGCCGTATCNCCAGGGCGAGGNTGATCAATCGTAAGCAGAGAATCNTNNNNATGNAGGTTTAGCGCAAAGTACCANGAGGGGTTTGGCTCACCAGTTTCCNTTGTATCNTCCATAAACACGATCCAGTCGCTTTCTCTGTTGCCGTCCGCGTTGAANTACCCNTCTGGGTTACCATAGGGGATNACATCAATGAAACTAAATGGTATCTCCNCCCAGTCNTNTTCTTCTATTCCTGTAAGGCCAACTCTACGCTCAATAAAAAAGTTTACACTTTGAGATGGGTACAAAAATCCTGGAAAACAGGTTGTGGTGTTTCCGATATGCCGGATACATAGCTCTAGAGACTCTGTGCTTTGTTCTTCAGTAAAAATAATTCGATAGTCATAAGGCATTTTCGTACCAATGGCATCGAAAAGAGCAAACCAGTCGGAGCGTATAGTCCAGATGCTATCGTTAGACCAGTATGATTTCTCCGGGTTAAACTCAAGACTGGGAACGTTCTCAAAGCGAAGCCTGATACCATCGATTATGTCTCCATCTTCAATAGGAAGATTTTTTACATCATTTAACAATGTGTCAGGCGTGTTCGGATTTGTGATATCAACAAGCGTGTAAGACTTGGTGTATACCGTATCATACCCAGATATACCTTGCTGGTTAGCAAAGACTGTGTCACCAAATGTAATCTGGTATGTGTGGTCCTGTTTTACGCTCTGAGGGTCCACGATCTCATAAAATATTTTTCCGCTGGTTGTTCCTTTTACATGATTTACCTGGTCACCAACTATGCTAGCGCTAGAGTAGCCAGCAGCAGGTGGTGAGGGCACCACTTTTACAACATTTGGCCCAAGCGATATGTCGTTTGTTATGGTGTTTACTCTCAGCCTCATAGGCGAGTCACTTGGAATGATCTCGTTAAGCTCATCACCTCCATAGTCATAAGACACTACCGCATAGTAGTAGGTCTGCCCGTTGACTACATCCTCATCAACATAAGAGTGCTGGAGACCTGTTTCATCACCAAGATAGAACTGTACACCATTCAGACTCACTGGGTGCCAGCCGTTTTTACCATTCACCAGGTCCCACTGGGCCCGGTGACCGTTTTGGGTGTATGGCTCAAAAAATGTAGGGTTCCCATCGCCGTCCGTGATGGTCAGTGCGTCCTCAAACTCCGTGTCTGTTGCCCGGTAGATCTTGTACCCCTCAAAGTCTCTGTTAACAACTCCATTGGTGATCTCATTCATATACCTGTCTTCCGAGTCTTCTGCAGAGTCATCCCAATAGAGCGTGATTCTACCATCACCTGGAACGGCCCTTACCTTAGGTGGGTTTGGTGCTTTTGCGAACTGATAGTCGTACTCATAGGTCGTCTCAGCTACCTCTTTATTCCGGAGTGCGTCTGCCTCATCATTTCCAAGGGTTACGGCCATTGCAATACGCTCTGTTTGTCCTTTTACTAGCGGGAAAAATCCTGAGGATACAAAAAGATCGTAGTCACCGGGAGGTTGACCTGTTTCTGGCGGCTGCCAAAAATCTCCAGGGGACATGTAAAAACTCCAGAGGTAGGCATCACTGGCAATCGGGATAGAACCCGCTGGGTCATAGCCGACAGAGGTGAGGCCCATCTGGTCAGACTCAGAAACGTCTGTCTTATCAATGTTTGGCTCACCAGGGAAACCCGTTCCAGATCCAGAGGTTGGTTTTTGATCGCTTACACCTGCTTCGATTCCGCCAGACTTGTCACCATTGATTCCAACGTCATCATCGATGGCCCAGTCTCCATCATTGTCAATAAAATCATCTCTAGATTCGTCAATCATTTCATCAATGCCCTCATCAATCCCTTCATCGATCGCACCATCACCATCGTTATCGATTCCGTCTTTGTAGGGCTTTCCAATATCATCCTGGTCTAGGCCATAGAGTATGATATTTGTTCCGGAAACTTTGTACCTACCCCAGATATCGTTTGATGCGGTTGCGACCATTTCGTTTGTCACTAGGGGAGAGTTCACCTCTGCGCCAAGTCCAATCGGATATTCAAGAAGATAAGGATCATCCGGATTTGNATTATTATCAATNCCGTCNGCATANCCNNGNCCAANGTCGGTCTGATCCAGGCCTATAATATGGATNAAAGAATCTTGAATTNTGCCACCTGTTTGCGGCCAAATATTCCACTGTATTGCGGNNGAAGCGTCTACCATTTCTTGTGTTATGATTGGACTGNNGNCCTCCCCATTACCATCATTNTCGATCNTATCTGCATAGNTAACGCCAGACTGATCACCAAACGGAACATGGGCCATGTTTTCATCGATCAGTCCGTTTCCATTGTCATCAACAGCATTACCCAAAATCTCACCCTCAATCATTAGCTCAGTCACTGTAGGCCCATTGATCTCACCGTCACCATCATTATCGATTCGGTCTATGTTATTGCCGGGGGTCTCAATAAACGATGTGGCCGCGACGCCTACGGGGTCTGTGCCAAACGCGGGATTACCAATTCCATCACTGTCCATAGACCATGCGACATCGTTTATGATTCGAAAGTCAGGCGTATCATCGCCAGAGTCGCCGTCTCCACCTACAAGGTCTGCCAGCCAGAGCGAGAAGGCTACCTTATTATAGTCGTATGATCCATCGTTCGTGATCTCATGAAGAATAAAAACAACATCCTCGATCAGTATTTGTTTCCACTCCATAACCCTTACGCCGGTTAAGAGTCCTGCACCCATTCTTGTCATGTCCGTCGTGTCAGGGTGGTAGTTGTAGCCGCTTACATAGTTTAGATCATCCGATACTTTGTAGAACACCTCTTGCTGTGCATTAAACTGGTTTTTTCCAAAGTAACCGTTCCAGCTACCAGGCCATCCAGGGTCATTCTCATCATCAAATTTATCCGGCCAGGTAGAGGGCCAGGTGGAGGGGTCATCGCTGATTGTAATTTCTTTTGAGTTCGGATCAAGATATCCTGAGACAGGCTCCCATGTCATTGAGTTTCCATTTTGATCTGACCTAAAAGGTATAGTGACCAGAGGCCTTGTCTCTCCTTCCTCTGTTAAAACCTCGGCCCCAACAATGAGGGCTCCCATTGCGATATATTCTTTCCCCGAGTTTACCGGCCACTCGAATGGAACACCACCAGGGATGGTCCCGGTTCTACCAATAATACCAAAGTTATAGACAGTTGCTCTTACTTTGTTTACGTCAATGTCCGTTCCGCGCCTGTAGTCAGGATCACCGCGTTCTCCGGACTGAGAAAAAATCTGGGTCATCAATAAAAGAAAAAGTATGGCAGGCCTTACCATCTTAGTTCCATTCCCAGCTGTATGCTTCTAGGCTCAGAGTACCAGTCTGGACGGGAAAAATAATCATCCAAAGAGTGGGGCCTCATTGGCTCATAGGGTGATATGCTGTTTGCACGTATCTGTTCGATGGTTCGATTAGCCCTTCCGGTATCGCCGTAGACGCTGATTTCGTTTCGTGTGTCTAGTAGATTGTTGATGTTGATGAAAACTTTTCCGTTAAACTTGTTAATCCTTATACTTCTAGATATTTTCAGATCAAAGTTATATGTATACAGCTTACGCCTACTGTTTTTGATCAGGACATTTGCAAGCTGACCGCCTTGACCNTCATAGTTTGTNATTACAGGGGTATATGGNTATCCNCTACCATATTGAAATAGAANTGATGTTACCCATCCCTTATAGTCAAAGAAAAAAGAACCANTCAGGTTATTATTCTGGTCCCAGTCTAGAGGAATAATACTTCGTGTTGGCTCTTGACCACTTACGACCGCACCAAATTCTTCAGAAGGATCTGAATTAGATCCTTCTGCCTTTTGATAGGTGTAGTCTATGTGCCAGCCAAATCCATTCTGATAGAATCTATCCAGGGTAATAATAATCCCTCTGGTATTAGAGTAATCTTTATTGACAAATGTGAAGTATGATTTTCCGTCCCCAAGGTCTATTGGTATACCGCTCGAGACATAGTCCCGAGAGTCTTTATAGTATGCCCTCAGGTCCAGCTTTAGACTCGGAAGAATTTCCTGCTGAAGACCGATNTCGTAGCTGACGGATCTTTCGGGTTTTAGGTCCGGGTTACCAAAAATTCCAAAATCCGTGCCCGCATCTGTAAGCTTGATCTCTGTGTTATTATAGAGCAGGCTGAAATCAGGGATCTTAAAAAAATATCCATAGCTAAAGTGAACGACACCGCGATCAGATATTGGATAAGCAATCCCAAGTCTTGGACTCAGCTGGCTCTTAACTGTGGTCTTTTTCCACCATCCTGTTTTTTGATATAGGTCTTGTTGATTGCCAAAGCTTTGATAGTAATCAGCATAGGTATAGGCAACCGGGTTCCCAAGACTGTCTTCGATAGTATACATGACTGAGCCCCAGTCTANTGTTTCTTTTTCTTGCGTGGAGAGACTATCTAGAGCAGGATTCCTTGGGTTTTTAATGTATGGCTCATGAATATTATTAGGAACAGAAGACCGTGGGTCAAAGTATTCATAGCGTATGCCGGCATTGATAATCATGTCGCCATATTCAATCTTATCTTGGACATAGAACGATCCTTCAAAAGGATCATNCTCGTAGGTGGTTCTGTTAAAGCTATCCCTATCTGGAACATATGGCGTGAAAATTTGATCGGACTGGCTTGAGTCTAAGAGCGCGTAACCATCCTGTTTTAGCAGNTGNTTTTGAAACTCAAAGCCAAGTTTTATTTGGTTATATTTATTAACCTGCGATGTCAGGTCCCATTTCAAACTGTTTGTTGTTGTATTCCGAAAGAATCTATCTGTCTCTACTCCCCATCTGGAGAAAGTGTACTGAGGAAAAAAATTAATTCCTGTGCCATATTGTTGGGAAATCTCTGGCGTAATTGCGCCACTGACATTCCGCCAAAATAAGTGATCGGGAGTGATATATTTTGGGTCAAGGTATTCTTTATACAGGTATGCGTTATACTCGTGAACAGACTGGTTGATATTAATATCGTAAAATGTTTTGGAGGAAAAAGATTGTGAAAGCTTTAAACCGGTAAAGCTGCCGACTGCGTAGTTTATCTTTTGACCTTCTTGTGCCATCTGAGAGTAGTGGTTGTAGTTTTGCCACTGTTCATCGCTGATGATGGAGTTTAAACGAAGGACTAGTTTTGGGTTTAGTTTGTANGTTANTTTTGTCTGAACCGAATATTTGTCGCGCCAGTTCATTGCCCTGTAGTATGGCTCTTTTTTCACATCCGTGGAATCAAAGTATCCATTTAAGTTTTTATCAGTGTGGACTGTGTCTCCATACATTGTAAACGTTTGCAGTCCATTAAGCCAGCCATCGGAAGCGTAAGACCTTGCGGAGATAAAGAAATTAAGTTTCTTCTTGATGANCGGCCCGCTAAGATTGAGGGTAATATTTTTATCATTGNTTAGTGTATACGAGNCTAGATTTTTGTAAATATTATCATCAGACTGATGATCTCCAGAGTAGACCTGCAGGTATGACTCAAANTTGTCACTACCATCTTTGGTAACAATATTTACGATCCCGCTCATTGCCTTACCGTACTCTGCGTTGAAGGTTCCGCTGATAACCTGAAGCTCTTGGATGTTTGCGTTTTCAATGTTAACCGCGATCGCACCATCATACGCGTCCGTAATGGATACACCGTCAACCAGATAAGCTACCTCACTTGACCGGCCTCCGCGAATGTGTATGCCTCCGCCAGCGTCTTGGGTTACGCCGCCTTGCAGCTTAATAACATCGGCCACGTCTTCGATAGGCATAATCTCTAGCTCCTCCGATGTAACAATCGCCTCCGAGTTAGTCTTGTCAAAGTCAATTAATGGTCTGGTGGCTCTTACAACCACTTCTTGGCCTTCNACTGCCTCAATATCTAGCGTAGTAGAAAGACGTGTGGTTTTATCAATCGAGATGCGAATGTTTTCATATTTTTTAACCTCATGNCCTATCATTCTTATGATTACGTTGTATTTCCCGGGAGCAATATTTAGNATGACGTANTCGCCANTTAGGTCTGTTGCGGTGCCCAGGTCTGTGTTCTCAATAATAACGTTTGCCCCAATAAGGGGACCGTTATCTGACTTTGATTTGATTGTTCCAGAGAGCTTTCCAGTGGTTCCAGCTGAAATCCATCCTGTACAAAATAGGAATATGGGTAAGGTTATTTTTATTATGCGCTTATTCATTAGCGGACATGACAAATTCTTTAATTAAAACAGTGTCTAGGTTTATAATCGATTGTTTCTTCAAATCAGAGATAAAATTAAAATATTCTTTACGGTTTAGCTTTTTATTTTTTTTCATTGGCAGGATATCAGATAACACAGATTGAACAAGAATGTGTGACTTTGCTCGATTGAATTCTTTTTTGAAATTGTTAGTCTCATTGATCCTAAGCTGNATCGATTTTTCTAGAAGGTGCGTTCTGACGATTAGACCTTTTATTGTTAGTCTTAATCGTTTTTCAGTGCTGATATTTTTTACCTGCCTTTCAGAAAGTTTTTCAATCTTAGATAAGCATTCCTGTAGGCTCCATTTTTCACGATTACCAAAAGTAACAAGTCTCTGATTTGGATTAGAAAGTAAAATCTCTTTACTAGGAGTTTGAATCTGGTTCCACAGTTTTCCAACTGCATTATCATTAAATATGATGTTGAGCTCAGAGATTAATGTTTTTGTATGTGCGTCTAAAGCAGGGTAGGATAACAGGCTGACTGCATGGGCATTCAGAAAGGCCAGCTCATGNTGAAAATTATCTTCTGTAATAATAGGCTCATACTCTCTTCCTAAAACTTGAATAATACTGTACCCGTAAGATGTTTTAACAGGGTCAGAAATTTCTCTATCTTTCAGTGAAAAAGCTGCAACCTCAAACGCTGGATCCATGTCNCCAATCTTGATCATTCCTAGGTCGCCGCCATTTGTTTTAAGCTGTTCATCTTGGAAGATTTCGTGTGCTATCTCTTCCCACAAATCTCCTGATTCAAGCCTGAGCTTTATTATCTGTATTTCTCTATTTGTTTTTGCAAAAAGATGCCGAGCCTGGATCGTGGTTTTGGACCAGAAAAATAGTTTCCTTAAGAAATTATCTTCTGGTGCAATCTTTTGTTTGATTATTGTTTCATAGTACCCATTTAAAAGCAGCTGCTTATTTATTTTTTCAAGTTTGGTGTTAATCAATTCCCCATATTTTTTTTGGTTAGACAGCGCATACTGTGTAATTAGTTTTTCATCAATTGCTGTGTTTGCCTGGAGATAACGATTTTTTAGATTATCAGATCTCAGACTGTGNTTTAAAAACAAAGCATAGTTTTTTTTAAAACTTTTTATATCAATATTTTCTTCATTAATACTGATCAGTACTGGATTATCATTTGTACATGATGTTAATGCTAAAACGAAAATTATCAGTGTGNTCGGAAGCTTTATGATTAGTAGATCGCGCAATATGTTTGGTAATTTATCCAGCATTATTAATCTTAATTTATATTGTGGTTGGTTAATTTGAAATGGATCAATCTTTATTAAAGAGCAAAAATTTTATGAAAATTAGAGGCTTAACCATATTGATTACTGCCGTGCTAAGTCTTTTAAACTCACAGGACCAGCTAAGTGTTACGTTTCGCTATGTGAAGACTCCAGAGGATAATTTTGTTCGCGTTTTTGTTCCTGGTGAGATGAACAACTGGGGCCCAAACTCAAGTGGTTTTATTAGCCCANCGGCATCTTCACTGATGCAGNTNAATGAGTCTGTAGACTCTTACATTAAAAATTATTCGTTGAATATTGGTCAGCAGTATCTCTACAAGATTCACTTTCACTATAATAGCTCTGGATCTAATTATGTATGGATCCCTGACCCTCTAAATCCACTTACCACAAATGATGAATGGCAAAACTCAATCTTAAATATTACAGATCCTCTTTTTTTTCAGTCTGTAAGACACATGGATTCAGAGGGGATGGTGGATGGTGTTAGCGTTGGTATGTTCACCAATGGCATTATAGACCAGGTTATCTGTGTGATTGGATCGGACACGATAGATACGCAAAACGCGTTAAGCGATGATGGTGTTTTTTATGTCAGTCTAGAGCCTCCTCACTCATTGTACGAGTCTTATCTGATTGAGGCCACGATTGANGGNAATACCCACACTGCNTATAGCCAGTCTGCTATTGANATNGAGTCAGAGCCACTNCCNAANGAAGTAGNCNTNGGACCGAANTGGATAAACGATCAAATGATTCTAGCGGTGCATGCGCCCAGCCAGCCTGTGATGCAGGTACTTATTTCTTCAGCCGGAGCCGCAGGCTCTACTTCAGATGCTTTGGTCATGAAAAAGGCAACAGAT
>PAVC01000032.1 GCA_002713885.1 Fidelibacterota bacterium | reverse complement strand
CAAAGTGCTGTTTATAGATCTCTTCCATCTCTCTGACACCACTGTTCTTATCTGGATATCTCACAAGTGGATTGACCGAGCTGATTCCGTTTGGACTAGCCTCAAGAATAATGTTAGTGTAAACCCTTAGTACTCCTTGAACCGGATTGTATTGAATAGGCTGGATCACTACAGTCTGTCCTCGCTTGGTTCTGATAATGTGAGGATCACGTAAATAGGAAATAACTTCCGGGAAAAAAGAATCGTTTTCATATACGCCACCTTTCTCATATGGCACATCCTGAATCTTTATATCACGAGTAAGGTTACCCTTTGAGGGGATCAGATTATCTAGAGGAACATCAATAAAGTCACTAGATAAAACTTTTAACTCCATTTTAGCCAGGTCGGGGATCTGGATAGATCTTGTTATAATAGGTACGTCAGGTGACCCTTTTTCCAGGATTGAAACGCCGGATGGAAAAGTGATTTTGTTACCCTCATCTGTTTTATCAATAAAATAACCAGATAGCTCAAAGAAAATTTTGACTGACTCTTGACCACTGGATAAGGCACTGATATAAGGCTCAGCGGGAGATGGCGAATTAACCTCAACCCAGTCCCTGGCATACAGACTACCCGCAAGGATAAGAGTGACTAATATTATTGTTCTATTTTTCATATAATTATTAACGTGAGCCCTGAACTTAATACTCAATCATATCTTTTTTCCAAAATTTTATTTTTTCTTCGATCTGATCAGCCTCGCCTTGTTTTTTTCTTTTTACTAGCCCATTGAGATAAATATTGTATTTTTTTATTATCATTTCAATTGCAAGAATTCTATTATCTGTCGATAATTCTGACCTCTCTAATAAATTCTCTAAAGACTTGATCCTAAAAAATTCTATGCCTTCTACACTGTGAGAAAGTTGATCATCATGTCCGCCATATTTAATAATCAGAGGGTCATCAATAAATAGTATTCTATACTCTGCCGTTATTCTTAGCCAAAGATCATAATCTTCACAAACCGGAAGATGATTATCGAACCAACCNACATGATCTAAAATATTTTTCCTAAAAAGNACTGAAGAAGGTGATATCCTGCATATATCCAAACATTTCTCAAAAATGTATCCACCATATTTTTGGTGTTTTTTTCTCTGATTAACTCGGACACCNTTTCTGATCCAGATCTCATTTGTGTGACAAAAATCGTATTCAGGGGTTTTGATTAACCTGTCAGCCTGATTCTCTAATTTTTTTTCTGTCCACTCATCGTCAGAGTCCAATAGTCCAATCCAGTCTCCTTTTGCATGTTTTATCCCATTATTACGTGCTGCACTTACACCATTATTTTGTTGTTGAATAAGCTTGATCGATTTGTATTTATTTTNAATCATTTCTGATGTACCATCATCGGAACCATCATCAACTACAATAATCTCATATGGATTCAAGGACTGCTTTAATACCGAGTCAATTGCTCTTGCCACTAAACTAATTCTATTAAAAGTAGGAATTACTACTGATATTTTCATGGTTTCTTAAAATATATAATTAACTGTTTAATCTATCTAACACTAGTTCTGAAATAGCTAGATCCTGAATACCTAAACCAACAGATTTAAAAATAGTAATCTCATTATCGTTTGACCTTCCAGAGACTTTACCACTTGCGATCTGCCCAATTTCTGTATAGATATTGTCAAAAGACCATTGCGTTTCTTTGGCAGCTAAGATTAAATCACCTGCTTCTTTTTTACTGGAGTTTAACGAATCAACCACAACCTTAGCCTCAATAATAGTTTCACTTGGAATCTCTCTCATCACAGGTTTAAAGGATCCAATCGCATTAATATGNNCGCCCTTTTTTATATACTCATGCTTAAAAAGAGATTCAGTAGATGGTGTAGCAGTACATATAATATCTGCCAAAGATAGGTCACATAGGTTTCCAGGTTTTGCATTAACAGAATAAGTGTNAATTATATAATTAGAAAAAAATTTAGCAGATTCTATGTCCCTACTATAAACAAAAACTCTATCAATCGATCGTGAATTTATGATTGCTTCAATTTGAGTATAAGCCTGTGCCCCAGTTCCAAAAACTGCTGCAACAGTCGCATCTTTTTTAGCTAAAAGCATTGTAGCCAGGCCAGATACTGCTCCAGTTCTTAATGAAGTAATTGTATCTCCATCTAATGTTGCAACCATCTCACCACTGGAACNATTAAAAACATAAACACGGGCAGAAATAAGGCTAGAACGATTTTTAATTTTATATTGAAAAACAGTTACTACTTTGGTAATAAAATATTGTCCTTTATTTCGGTAAGCAGGCATGATAAGAACCGTAGCATTTTCATCATCTATTTGCATTGACATGCGTTCAGGGACTATGTANTCACCATTACTATAATCGGAGAATGCTTTTCTCATTGAGGTTATGGCATCTGCCATCGGCACTAGTGACTTTATTTCATCTTTTGANATACTTAGCATATCCGAATAAACTATTTTATAAAAAAACTATGTCAGTTGTCTTCTTTGGAAAATTCTGTGTAACCACCTTCAAGATTATATATTTTTTTAAATCCTAAATTGCAAAAATGTTGAGCAACGTTTTGACTGCTTATACCTACATAACAATAGATCAATATGTTGTCTTCATGGTTACTATTCTCAATAATTTCATCAATATTATTTTCGCTAAGGCGAATTGCACTAGGAATATGCGACTCGGAAAAAGACCCTTCATCCCTAATATCTAGTATCGTGATATTATTATCTTTGATAAAATCATTCACTTCTTCGGTAGTGATGATCTTAAATGTATTAGAATGTTCACTCATTTTTTTTCTGTTCTTGTAATTTGTTATCAAAATAATTTTTCAGGATATAAACCAGACCCAATCAGTTTTAAGATCTGTTGATTGACCAATGATTTATCATCCTTATAGGTGACTCCAAACCATTGCGAACCTGTTCTTAAAACATGAACCTCTTCTAAGTTATGTTGTATCAGATCATTTACCACAGTTGGAATTAAAAATTCACTCTTTAAATTTTTATTATTTTCATTTAAGAACTCATTAAACAAGGTTTGCAAATAATCAAATAATACTGGGGTAAAGCCCCACATATTCATAGAAACTGGCTCTTTACCATTAAGATTGATCTCACGATCAGAGCTAATATTATTATTAACTTTTTTCAAATCATGGGTCTCAATCACAGTTACCAACTTATCTTTATTGACCTCGCAAAGGCCCCTTGATACTGTTCCAAAGTCTGANAGGGTTTTATCCAACTGAAATGCGGCCATGGTAAATCCACTTTGATTTTTTGAATAATAATCGGCAATAATATTAAATGACTCTCGTCCATAGAAATCATCCCCATTTATTGCAGCAAATGGTTCGGATATAACTGATCTAGCTGCCAGTATTGCATGCCCAGTACCCCAGGGCTTTTCTCTGCCAACTGGACAGGTAAAATTTTGTGGAAGATCGTGTAAGTTCTGATAGACAATCTCAATATTAATTTTATCAGTATATTTATCTGATATCTTTTCTTTAAACAAATCTTTAAAGTCTTGTCTTATAATAAAGACCACTTTATTAAACCCGGCTTCAATTGCATCATAGACTGAATAGTCTATAATAGTTTCTCCATTAGGACCAATCTCATCCAGCTGCTTGAGACCACCATACCTTGAGCCCATCCCCGCTGCCATAACCAGTAGCGTTAAATCTTTCATTATTTTCACCTATTTTATTTCGTATTTATTGTTGTACCATCATCTGCATAAACAATATGTGCCCTGCCNCCAGCATTATTGATTGCGTCTCTTACTTCCTCTGGATTATTCGGNCAATATGCAAACATNCAACCTCCNCCTCCAGAACCGTTTATCTTTCCACCATANGCTCCNGCTTCCAGNGNAGATTTTAACATNAACTCAATCTTGGGAGTGCTTATTNTTAAATCATTTCTTAATATAGNATGATGTTCGCTTAATAAACTGCCAAAAAATTCTTGATCTAATTTAGGTTTATTTAGCTCTTTCTTCGCCTCAAATAAAAGATCTCTGTTTTTAATTGTCCCACTTAGAAGTTTATTTTCATCTGCAGTTAAATTGTATTCATCAATTTGATCATGAGAAATAATCTGAAAATTTATTTTAGAATTCAATTTTTTCATTTTATTTAATATAGATATTCGACTATCTCTACACCTAGATAAAATTCCNATTGTGNCTTTTTGTTCCAAGGAATCACCTAGCACAAAGGCACCTAAGTTTGTGTCAATTTGCTCTATAGAAATTTTAGGGTTTGACTCTAGATAAATTAAGCCGCCCAAGGAGGTCGAATACTGGTCCATCATACCGCCTGGAGAGTTAAACTCAATAACCTCTGCCTGATAGGCGAGTTCTGCTATCGTGTTTCTATCCAATTTCTTTGCGTTATCAGCAATCTGGCTTAAAAAATGAATCCAGGTTACCAGTATCGATGAAGAGCTACTAGTACCGGCCTTAATAGGTATATTACTCCTAAGCTCACAATCAAATCCTTTTGAAAATTTAAAACCAAATCTTTTACAAACCTTTAAGCCACTTTTAAAGTGATCTTTTGAGGACGAATACTTGATTTTATTTAAATCAAATTTTTCGGTTTCATCAATATCGGGCTTTCGGATGATAACCAGTGAATCATTCCGGTAGGCGCCTCTTATAATAGATCGTAATGATATCGCCATCGCCAATACAGGAAGGNCAAGATAGTCTTGGTGTTCTCCAAAAAGGCAAACTCTACCTGGAGCACTTATTTCCATAGCCTATAGATTCCCAATGCAGACAGGCCTCCAATTGTAAATAGAATGAATCCTGCGAATAATTTAGAATAGATAAGGTTACCCATTCCAAGCAGCACTGAATAAACCAATATTGTTCCAAGAACCATTAACAAAATACTATTTGGAAATGAACTTCGGTTATCATTTTTTGGATCAGAGTACAGTCTCCAACCTGGTCCACCAGGGTTTATTTTTTTCACAAAATTTTCTAATGTTTCCCTGCTCTCTGTCGGNGCAAAAAACGTAGTGGAGACCCAAACAACGGTTGTAACAAATGCGCCAACTACTATCTTTTCCCATCCAAGTAAGCTCTCATTAATAAAATTAAGATAACTNGCAATAATCAGTGAGCTGACCATAGCAATTATCTCAGTAAAAGCACTTATACGCCACCAAAACCATCTTAATATATAGATCAATCCAGTTCCAGAGCCAAGCAATAATAATAATGAAAACGCTTGCTCAGCGTTTGTAAGCATGAGCCCTGATGCTGCACCAAGAGTAATAGAAAAAATCGTNAAAATCCTTCCTACTAAGACCAGCTTTTTCTCGCTAGCATCAGGGTTAACAAATCTATGGTAAAAATCATTTACCAAATAACTAGCTCCAAGATTTACCTGGGTTGACATTGTACTCATAAATGCGGCTATAAGCGATGCTGCGACTAAACCTAAAAGCCCAGAAGGTAAAAGCGTTAACATTGCAGGATAAGCAATATCATGTCCAATTTTNTTTTCAGATATTTCAGGAAACTTATATCTAATGTCACCTAGCTCCGGAAAAATAATTAATGATGACAGAGCAATCAATATCCAAGGCCAGGGCCTTATAGCATAGTGTGCTATATTAAAAAGAAGCGACGCTCCAACAGCATTGGTCTCATTCTTTGCAGACAACATTCTTTGTGCGATATATCCGCCACCGCCTGGTTCTGCACCAGGATAATAACTTGCCCACCATTGGACAGCTAATGGAATAAATAGTATAGGAACCCATATATCAGGATTAGATAAATCCGGGATTAGGGCTATTTTATCTTTCACATTTGGATGCTGTAAAAGGCTTTGAAGTCCACCTATCTGTTCAAGATTAAGAATATAAATACATCCCCAAACTGAGCCTATCATAGCCAAGATAAACTGAAAAAAATCAGTAATAATTATAGCTCTGAGACCGCCCAGCGCACTATATAATAGAGTGATTGAACAGGCGATAGAGAGTGTAAGCCAACCAGGCCAACCCAGTATTATTTCACCAAATTTTATTGCAGCAAGGCTGACCGCACCCATCACCAAAACATTAAATATAAGACCCAAATATATTGCCCTAAATCCACGAAGAAATGCGGCAGGATTTCCACCATACCTTAACTCATAAAACTCAACATCAGTTAGAACCCCAGACCGGTGCCAAAGCTTGGCATAAACAAATACTGTCAACATACCTGTCAAAAGAAAAGACCACCAGACCCAGTTTCCACTTACTCCTTTTTGACGAACCAAGTCAGTAACAAGATTAGGAGTGTCTGTTGAAAATGTGGTCGCGACCATAGACACGCCAAGTAGCCACCAAGGCATATTGCCACTAGCTAAAAAAAAGGATCGGGCATCTTTGCCTGCCTTTTTTGCACCCAATATTCCTATAACGAGTGAAAAAAGAAAATAAAAACCAATTACTGCCCAATCGAGCTGCGAAAGATTCATTTATTAGTACTCTTGGTTTAATCCAAAAATTGGTGTATTGGCTTCCCATTTACCTCGAGTGAAATCAGGAAACTTTACGGGCGCACTTCCAAGCCGTATCGATTTTTCTGATAACGGACTTATAACACTCATGCTTGCAGCATCATACACGTCAAGGGGTGGTCTTAGTCCTCGTTTCAGCGGCTCTACAAATGCGTTTAAAATAAAAAAGTCCATGCCACCATGTCCAGAACCAGCGGCTTGTTTTTCAAACCGTTGCCATAGTGGATGGTCATACTTTTGCATGTATTCTTCATCAGTCTCCCAACGATGTTCGTCTTTACTAATACCCTGAATGTATATTGAATTGTTATCCACCATCCAAATTCCTTCTGTGCCTTGTACACGAAAATTCAAACTATATGGACGCGGAGAACTTGTATCATGACTCAGGACTACAGTTTGACCATTTGCGCACTTAATAACCGTTGTAACAATATCTCCCAACTTAAATTTTATTTTGGAATGCGGATGATTTGCACCTCCCTGATCAACAATATGCTTATTCAAACCTCTGGATTGAGTTGCGGTTGATGTTAGATNAACAAAACGGTTTCCCCTGTTTATNTCTAACATTGTATTAATAGGGCCAATACCATGAGTAGGATATAGATCNCCGTTTCTATCTATAGAGTGCTGCGTTCTCCATTTTGACTCGCTATATCCTTTTTCGTTAAACTCTAGTCCNCCACCATATGGTTGTTTCCCATTATTAAATTTTACATCTCGCAAATCATGTTGATAGCCACCTTGGCAATGAAGCAGTTCTCCGAATACTCCCTTGCGAACCATATTCAGAACCGCCATTACATCACGACGATAGCAAACATTCTCCATCAGCATACAATGCCTATTTACCCGTTCACTAGTATTAACCAGGTCCCAAAGATCTGAAACGGTTAAAGCAGCCGGACACTCTGTGCCTACGTGTTTACCTTCCTGCATTGCCGCTATTGCCATAGGATGATGCCACTCCCATGGGGTGGCAATATAAACAGCATCTATATCATCTCTTTTAACAAGATTCAAAAAATCATTTTCTCCATTTTTATATACATCAGGAGGAGTACCTTCTCCTTTTTTTATAATATTAAGTGTCTTATTAATCATCTCTGGGTTAATATCACAAATCGCTCTGATATCAACGTCTTTTCTTAGTAGGGATAAATAAATCATCCCCTGGCCACGAAGTCCGGTACCTATAACGCCCAATCTTAATTTTTTATCATCACTGATTGATCCTATTGCTTTTGATGAGAATAATGCAGTAGATGCTCCAACTAAAGCAGATGATTTAAGAAAGTTCCTGCGGTTTATTTTTTTTGTCATAAAAGGTTTACCTTAGAATAAAACCTTGACCTTTTTCATCCAACGGATCAATCCAGAAAGTATTCATTCCTGTAATATTAGCTGTACCTAAGACCTGAGGGATAACAGCATCTTTCTCGCCTATTTTTGTTTCTTCAAGAATGCTTACTGTAAATGTTGACCCAATAATACTTTCAATGGTAATTGGTTCATCTAAATTAATTTCTTTACGCGCATAATGGACCGCAGCTCTAGCACTGACACCAGTTCCGGTTGGACTTCTGTCAACCTCCCCATTGGCAAACACGCAAATATTTCTACTGTGATTATTTTGATTTTTTGGCTTAGAGGTAAATATTGTTCCATACAGAAAATTCATTTCAGGTTCAGTGGGGTGCATGATCTCTACCTTTTCAATTATGGCCCGTTTTATAGACATTCCAAAATTAATAATCTCATTAACATACTTAGGCTCAAATTCTAGATCTAAATCATTTGTATTTACTATAGCATAGTATGCACCACCAAAAGCAAGATCATACTTTATTTTTCCATAGTCAGGGACCTCTATTTCTGCATCTAAAAGTTCAACAAAAGAGGGTACATTGATAAACCTTGCAGATATAACACTGCCATTCTCTACCTGGGCAAATGCTTTAATATGACCAGATGGAACGTCCATCCTGATCATTGTCTCAGGNTCAATCGGCTTGATCAGACCTGCTTCGACGAATGTTTTTGTAACCGCTATCACTGCATGTCCACANCCAGTAGAGTAGCCATCGTTATGCATAAAAATAACCCCAAAATCAGCTTCATTTGTCTCAGCCTCTGTGATTATCACACCATACATATCTGCGTGACCGCGTGGTTCAAGCATTAATGCTTTTCGGATAAAGTCAAAATTTTCTTTTGCACATTTTCGCTTTTCTAGGATCGTTTTTCCAGATAATCTAGGATAGCCATCGATTATAATCCTAAGTGGTTCACCACCGGTGTGTACATCTATTGTTTTAATTTCTAACCANTCAGCAGGAGGTCTCCATTCTAATATTTTGGAAACATTTGTCATAATAAATTTAAGATTTTATGATGCTGCCCAGGTCAAGAAAAAATAGATCGCAACCGTTGTACCAACTATAGCGATCGATNCCTCTTTCGCTTTTACCCATGGAGTCATATCTACAGGCGCCGGATCACGCTTGTCACTCTCTTTTATTTCCTCATCAGTCTTCGGCTTTAAATATCCAATCAATAGCATTACCATTATNGACCATGTAAAACTAATGAAATACATATGAAGCCAATGAAAATTTTCTATCGGGAAAAAAACAAAATANGCATACGATATAAAACCAACTGCCATGCCAATTTTTGCGCCAATTGCAGGTATGTGCTTTGTGAGNATACCTAATAAAAATATAGCAATAATCGGCACNCTGTATATACCGTTAACCTTTTGNAGGTATTGAAATATTGAATCTAGCTGTGATAATAAAGGTGCAATAATTATTGATGCCAGCGCTAACCCGATACCAAAGCTTCTTCCTGTTGATACCACTTCCCGGTCTGAAGCGTTCTGATTGATATATCCCTTATAAAATTGCAATGAGAATAATGTAGACGCGCTATTTAAAGCGCTATTAAATGAACTCAGAATCGAGCCCATCAAAACAGCAGCAAAAAGTCCAAGTGACCAGTCAGGGAGAACATGCNTAACTACTGCACCATAGACCTGGTCCTGCTTCTCAATAACTAGGTCTGGCATGTGTAAAGCAATNATCCCAGGAAGACAGAGCATGATCGGCCCAACCAATTTCATGGCCGATGCAAACAAAACACCCTTTTGACCCTCTGCTAAACTTTTTGCGGCCATTGCCCTTTGNACNATAACCTGATTGGTAGACCAATAAAAAATTTGAATGAACATCATTCCGGTTAATAATGTGGGCCATGGAACCGTTACTGGCTTTCCCTCTAAATTATTCTGAGTGAGTACTCTNAAATATTCTGGNTTNTCTGTACCCANAATCGAGATGCCTTCAAAAAAAGAACCNCCGCCCAATGACACCANTGCTAAAATTGGTATGGNCAGGCCTCCAATAAGTAGGCCNACTCCGTTTAANGTATCGCTNACTGCAACTGACTTTAGNCCTCCAAAAATNGCATANGAACTACCTANCACACCAATAGCCGCGGCTACTAGCCAGATAGAAATATCAAGGTCAAANATTGTGATAAGTGCGAGAGAACCGGTGTAAAGGACAACAGGAAGNAAAACCGTAACATATCCAAACAAAAATAATCCCGATACCATACTCCGAGTCATTTTATCAAATCTNTTTTCTAAAAATGCTGGGGTTGTTGTAAAACCGCTAGCTAGNTATGTTGGCAGAAATAATAAAGCTGTTGCAATCATAGCAAACGCAGCCAATGCTTCCCAGGCTATGCCCACCAAAGCCTTATCACCAAAAACATCACCATTTAATCCTACCANTTGTTCGGTAGATAGGTTTGTTAATAATAATGAACCNGCAACTATCGGCCACGAAAGTGCTCGTCCTCCTGTAAAATATTCCTCTGTGGCACTGTCGGACTTTTTCATCCTTGAAACAATTATATATGTAAAGATAGCCACAGATGCTGTGGCAATAATAAATGAAANGATTGAAATCGTATTCATAAGGATTCCTTCTCTTATTATTCTATATTAATTCTGGATAATTTNNCTAATCTATTTTCTTTATCAAATGGCAAAAGAGCATATTCAAGGTTATATATTGTAGTATCCATTGGCAAAGTGTATTTATCATGAGTTCTTGCGCCCCAGCTGTTATCACCACCAACGCCCATTTGTTTATAATCAATAAGCCAGTCTATCTGGTTACCAGGTATAATATCAATCTTTCCATGGCGTTGACTATTTTTTGTATAGTCTAATAGAGAATAAGNATATTGGTGNACGCTGCAGTCAAAAGCTGGAAAACCTTTTGCCATTAAGCCTACTGANCCATTAGATAATGCCATCCACCTTACATCNGTCTTGTTGCCATTTTCTTGTGGCCTCACATAAGCAAAGGTCTGATCCCAAACCTTGCCTGAATATCTTCCAANTTNNCCAGATGTTTTCCGGTCCCAATAAGTNTCGTGAGGCCCTCGACCAAACCATTCAAGATGATTGAAAGCTNTTAGGCANCGTCATNTTCATNCCGAATCTGGGCAGCTCAGGATGAATGCTNCCTGATGGATACAGTGTCTGCTTTATCTTTACCATACCATTCCCATAAACTGAATAGACTATATTAAGCTGCGTCTGCGTTATTTCATGGACATACATAGCATCAATTATAGCGGTGTTTCTAAAAACAGAAGTGTCTAAAGACTGCAATAATATTTCTTGGTGTGCATTTTTCCATATCGCACATCTTTCTGGCATACCATTTCCTAAATCATTATCAGTAGGCGCCCTCCAAAAGAACGGGTGTAAGGAGTTTTGTAATAAAGAAATATTTTTATATTTATACTGGTCTATNAANCCACTATTTTGACCAAAAGAAATATCAAAATCATCACCCTTGACTAATATTGATTCATCAAAGAATTCTATAGATACTGGTAAAAACTCTGTTGGATCTATCGGAATCGTGTGACGGCTAATGGGTAGACGAAATTGTTCCCATGCAATTAAATAATTTTTTGGNACCAATTTGTCAGGGCTTTTTGTTTTTACTTCTAATAGAAGAAANTACTCGATTCCAGGTTNTGGGATAATNGAAAATAAATTAAATGTTAATGATTGTGACTCACCCGGTTCTAAATCTAAAGAACTCAGATTCCCTGATATTTCTACTTTACCATCACCAACAATACTATAAGTAAATTTTAAATGACTGAGATTTCTATAATTATATTTATTTGTTATTTTTATTTTGCCATTAGAAAGGTCAATCGCATCAAATTTAATAGGCTGATAAACTTTTTTTAGCTCATTCATGTGTGGATTAGGTGTACGATCAGCAGCTAACAAACCGTTTGCACAAAAATTCGAATCATTTTCAATGAAGGCGCCCTCAAAATCACCTCCGTATGCCCAATATTCTTTGCCACTATCTGTAGTTTTATAGATTGTCTGATCTACCAGGTCCCAGACAAACCCACCCTGTAATGATTCATACGTATCAATAACATCCCAGTAATCTTGCAGATTGCCAACACTATTACCCATAGCATGAGCATACTCACATAATATTAATGGTTTCTTTGGATACTCTTTAGCATAGTCAGAAATATATTCCAAATTCTTATACATCGGGAAAGTGATATCTGTGTGGCTTTTCCCTCTAGCCGGCTCATAAACTACCGGTCTAGAAGTATCTCGATTTTTTATCCAATTGTAGAGTATCCTAAAATTCTCACCATCGCCAGCTTCATTACCCATAGACCACATAATAATGCATGGCTGATTCTTATCTCTCTCTACCATACGTTTCCCGCGGTCTAACCATTGTCCGGTCCAAGAGGGATCATTCGTGATTTTTTCATACCCTTTATCATGGAAACGCATTCCATGTGCCTCAATATTCGCCTCATCTACAACATACAATCCGTACTCATTGCATAACTCGTACCAGCGTTCTTGATTAGGGTAGTGACTACAGCGGACTGCATTTATATTATTCTCTTTCATAATCTTAATGTCATTGATCATACTTTTTTCATCAATTGTTCTACCTTTTATCGGATCCCACTCGTGTCTGTTGACGCCACGAAGTGTAAGTACTTTCCCGTTTAATTTTAAAGTTCCATCAGTTATATCTATTTGCCTAAATCCAACTTGCTGCGTAAAACTTTGGAGTGTTTTCCCAAACGGGTCTGACAGCGTTAATTGTAATTGATATAGATTCGGTTGTTCTGCATTCCACTTCATTACGTTACTAATATTTTTTTCAAACCATATTGTTTGAGAACTATCTATTTTTGTTTTATAAGTAGTATCATAGACTGTCTCTATTTTTGAACCAATGCTAGATAATAGAGCTCTAACAACATATTTTCCACTGCTTGATTCACTGCTAATTAGGTCGACACCGAGTTTAAAAATCCCATCATTATATGCTGTGTCTAATCCAGATTGTACATAGAAATCTGAAACTCTTGTTTTCGGAACTGAATAAATAAAAACATCTCGCTCAATACCACTAAGTTTCCATGTGTCTTGCCCTTCCAAATAACTTCCATCAGAGTACCTATATACCTCAACAGATACACTGTTTTTCCCATTTTTAATATGTGGGGTTATGTTAAACTCTGCAGGGGTCTTAGAACCTTGACTGTATCCTACTTTTCTCCCATTAACCCAACAATAAAAGGCTGATCTAACTCCAGAAAATCGTATAAAAATATCTCGACCCCGCCAATAAGCTGGGTATTGAAATGATTTACGATAAGACCCTACTTCATTTCTATCAATAGGTATTTTGGGGGGATTTGGTGGAAAAGGGTATTCCTCATCAAGATAAATGGGCTGGGACCAGCCCTGCAGCTCCCAATGCCCAGGAACATCAATCGTCTTCCAGCCTGAGATATCAAAATCTGATGAATAAAAGTTCTGAGGCCTCATATTGGGGTTTTTTGAAAAATGAAAGTTCCATTTCCCGTTAAGCGACATAAAAAACTTAGATTTATTAGGATCCCCAATTAAAGCATATCGTTCTGTTTCATAAGGGATAAAATGTGCAGTAGGCTCTACGCGATTAATGTTATAAACTGATTGATCTTCCCAATCGTATGTTGTTACCTTTTTTTCATTATTATTAATTATAATTAAACCTCCGACTAATAATAAAATACCAATTATAGATAGAACTTGCTTATTCATCTTTAAACCTTAAAATCATTCTCCGACATAATAGCTTCAAAAGATTCTAAAAAATAGTCTGCATTATTTCTATTGAAAACTAGTGGTGGTTTTATTTTCAATACATTATGGTCTGGCCCGTCTGAGCTAATAAGAATACCTCTTTTTTTCATCTGATTGACTACAAACTCTGCTTCATCTGGTGCCGGAATCATCTTATCGTAGTTTTTGATAAGTTCTATACCTATAAACAGCCCCGCTCCTCTTACATCACCAATAATATTATATTTATTCTGTGCATCCTTCAACCCATCTAATAAATAGGTTCCTGTTTCATGGGCATTTTTTTGGAGTTCTTCTTGTTTAATAATATCTAGCACTGCCTGCCCAACCTCACAAGATACTGGGTTCCCACCAAAAGAGTTAAAATATTCCATTCCATTATTAAAAGCTTCTGCAATATGTTTTTTTGTAATAACAACAGAAAGAGGGTGCCCATTTCCAATTGGTTTTCCTAGTGTAATAATATCTGGGATAACACCACTCATTTCAAAACCCCAAAAGTGTGAACCTACTCTACCAAAACCGATTTGCACCTCATCAACGATGCACAATCCACCTGCTTCTTTTACAATTTTAAACGCTTCAGTCATAAATGATGGAGGAACAATAATCTGTCCACCACAGCCCATTATTGGTTCTACAATGAAAAAAGCCAACCGCTTTCCTTTTTTCTCGATCTTAGTAATTGTTTTGTTTACTAGATCGATATAATACTCTTCAGGCTTTGCATCTGCCATTTTATGTTCTCCTCTATACATGTCAGGCATAGGTATTAGATGAACAAAATCTGGTTTTCCTTTACCACCAGGACCAAGAAATTTGTAGGGGCTAATATCAATAAGTGAGGAAGTATGGCCATGGTATGCACCAGACAATACAATTGATTCATAACTATCATTATACAAACGTGCGATACGCAGTGCTAAGTCATTTGACTCACTGCCAGAGTTTGTAAAATAACAAACCTCTAGTTCATCTGGTAAAGTCCGTGTAAGATTTTGAGCATAGTCTATAATGGAATCATGCAAATACC
Source organism: Fidelibacterota bacterium (assembly GCA_002713885.1). Classification (GTDB taxonomy): domain Bacteria; phylum Fidelibacterota; class Marinisomatia; order Marinisomatales; family UBA1611; genus TMED80. The sequence continues at coordinate 10,228 of PAVC01000032.1, read as the reverse complement.
TGGTGTTTGTGTTCAGCTCTTTGTTTTGATTATTTGCGGCTTCAATAACTTTGGGGTGACAATGGCCAACATGTGAGATGTTATTAACCGCATCTAAATATTCTTTACCATTGCTGTCATACAAATACTGTCCTCTTCCTCGAACAATATGCAGCGGCATATCATAAGAAACACTAAAAGATGGGGCTAAGTATTTACTNCTTTTTTTAATGATGTCATTATGGTCTAACATATTGAACCAATCTTTTTGACCAAGTTTCTAAGTCTTCCTGATACATAAAATATAAAAATTCCCACGCCTCGATATTAGATACCATNAGATATTTATTCTCAGGAAATATTTCACTTCGATATTTTGCCATTGTTACAGAAATACAAAGGCGGATACATACAAGATAGATAATGGCTTTTATTTCTTCACTTGATAAATAACTCGTGAGGCAAAAACCTTTGATTATATCGCCTGCGATCGAAAGTGAATCACCCCTGCCTAGAACAGCATAAGCAATACACACAGCTGGCTCTGCAGCAACATAGGTATAGACCATGTCTCCGAAATCAATTATACCATATATTTTGTTATTATTATTCACAATTATGTTATGATCATTACAATCATTATGGATTATGCTTTTTCTTAACAAGTTCTTATTGGGCAAAATATTTTTCTCAAATTCTTTGATAAAGTGGGATATTATTCTTTCCTCTTTTTCTGCCTTAAACAATTTGGAGTGTTTCTTAAGAAAATCGATGTTATTTATATCCCAAGGAAATATCCTTTTTGCATGAGCATCTGAAAATGATTCTAAAGCCTTAGTAAGATTACCAATAAATGTACCTAGCTGATAGTAGGATATGGTTTTTTCATCAATGTCTTTTAACTGAGTCCCATTTACAAAGGACACCGAACGTAAAACATATTCTGTATTATTTCTTTTCACCCTGCCGATTCTTTTTCCGCCAAGCGTATTTATTATTCTAGGCGCCTCAACTAAGTCAGAACTAATTTCTTGAAAATGATGTAAAACATTTGTCTGCATATTTATTATATCGATAGACTCTTTCGGGTTATAGATTTTTAATACGAACTCCTTCTCCTTGTTATATAAATAGAAATTCTGATCTCGATCGCTGTCTAGGGTTCTTGCTTTTACGATTAAACCATATACATCATAAACAATTTTCTTTGCATCTGATTTCGTAAAAGACGGGGGTGGAATGGAGAATGTTGACATAATAATGATTATGTAAATTTATTTACCTCTCAATGAATATCATAAAAATAAAGAAGTAGATGATAAATTTATTATTCACTACGAATAGTCACTTTTAACATTGAATTTTGTGTAACATAATGAAACAAATCATCATTTATAAAAAATTTTGAATGTAATAAAATGATACATTTTATTGTTGCTGTGTATAATTTTGTTATTATATTCTAGGTAATCGAGGTAAGTAGCACAATATTGTGTGTGCAAAACATTAAATAAAATAAAAAGAGTTAGATTACTATGTCTGAGTCATTACCGCAGCCTATACTTGTTGTTGACAGCGATGAACAGTCAATCGACCACATCGCTAGCGGACTAAAAGAAAGTGGATATCTAGTCATCACAGCCCCTGATGGATATGATGGCTATGTTAGAGCACGAAATGAGGGCCCAAATGTTATTATAGCAAATGATCTGCTTCCCTATGTAAGCGGTTATAAACTTTCTAAACTGATAAAATCTGATGACAGACACAGAGAAACGAAAATAATTATTATGAGTAGCTCATCCGGAGTCGCTATCGATAAAATGTTCAAACAGAGTGGAGCCGACAGTATGCTTGAAAAGCCTTTTCAGTTAAAAGATGTTATTAAGCTATTAAAAGAAAAATCCAAAGAGGAACAAAAAAATGATTAAAGATCTTTACCCATTCATACAGGCGTATGCATTGATCATTGGCCTTGCTATCGGAAGCTTCTTGAATGTTATTATATACAGGCTGCCACATAATAAATCAATTGTTAGACCAAGATCAAAGTGTACGGGATGCGGAACCCAGATCGCCTGGTATGATAATATACCCGTGTTAAGCTATATACTGATTCTAGGTAAATGTAGAAACTGTAAGGCAGCCATTAGTATCAGATATCCACTGATTGAGTTAATCTGCGGTCTAATGACGATCATGCTTCTTAGTATCTATGGCCTCTCTCTAGAGTTTATCGTTATCCTATTATTGTGTTACATGTTGATCGCAATTACTTTTATTGATGTCGATCATTTTATTATTCCAAACGAGTTTATCATTTTTGGCTTAGCCATTTCTATTATCGCTCATGCTTTTAAGCTTTTACCGATATCAATCCTAGAAGGAGTCTATGGCATACTCGCATTTGGAGGAATATTGTTTATCATGGGGGCTCTTGGCACCTGGGCTTTTCGAAAGGAAGCACTTGGTTTTGGTGATATAAAGCTAGGGCTAGTCTTAGGCTCTTTTCTTGGACCAGAGCTCTCGCTTTTAGCCTTGTTTTTAAGTTTTATTTTTGCTGCCTTTATGAGCATCATACTTCTACTTGCGAAGGAAGTAGGTGAGGACCACATGATCCCATTTGGTCCCTCTATCGCGACAGGAACCTTGCTGACTATATTGACAAAAACCGTTGGCGGTGGAAATCATATTATCAACTGGTACTTTACTAATATGTGGACCGGAGAATATTTCTTTTAATGGCTATCACACGAAAAAAAAATATAGGATTGCTGCTCATTGAAGCAGGAATACTTGAGCCTGAACAGCTAGAACAGGCTCTGCTAAAACAATCCAAAGAGACAAACAGTGGGTATATAGGAGAAGTATTGATGAATGGCGGACTGATCGATGAAAAAACACGAAACCGGTTTTTAAGTCAACAGCTGCATATACCAACCGTAGAACTCGGACATTTTGATGTTGATAAGTCTGTACTAGGTATGATCCCAGAAAGAATCGTGAGAGAGTATAACGTTCTCCCGGTTTTTAAACTTAATAATACTTTAAACGTGGCTATTGTTGATCCGATTGATGCAGACCCTATTAATGCCGCTAGAAATGCATCTGGCCTTAAAGCAGAGCCCTTGATAGTCACAACCAATGAGCTCCAGTCAGCGATCGATATATACTACGGGATGTCAACCCTTACAGGTTTTGATGATGAAAACATTAGCATTGACGATATCGATGATACAAGAATCGTTCAGCTAGTGGATAATATCATTGAAAATAGTGCCAGATATAGAGCAAGTGACGTACACATAGAAACAAGAGANAGCGACATAAGAGTTNGATTTAGGATCGATGGAAAGCTGATTGACTTTCAAACGCTACCGGTTTCTATTGCCACACCTCTTACATCAAGAATAAAGATNATGGGGAACATGGATATTGCTGAATCAAGAAGGCCTCAGGATGGTAGAATCTTGTTTGATTTAAATGATGATCGCCTTGACCTGCGTGTTTCAACCTATCCCACACTTTATGGAGAAAAATCTGTACTAAGGCTTCTGAATATATCAGACGCAATGCATAATCTTGATGGACTGGGCTTTGAGAAAAATATACTAAAACAGTTCGATGATATGCTAGTTGGCGGTGAGGGTATCGTACTGGTGTCAGGGCCTACAGGTAGTGGTAAAACAACGACCCTTTATTCTACATTAAGCAAGATGGACAAGCCTGATGTTAATATTGTTACGATAGAAGATCCGATTGAGTTTGATCTGGATAATATAAACCAGGCACAGGTCAACAGAAGATCTGGAGTTACGTTTGCATCTGCACTGCGAGCTATTCTACGACAAGACCCTGATATCATCATGGTCGGAGAGGTGCGAGATGAGGAAACAGTAGAGCTGGCGATTAGGGCGGCCCTTACTGGACACCTTGTTTTCAGCACCATACACACTAATGACTCTGCCGCTGGATTCACAAGACTNTTGAACTGGGGCATGGAGCCTTTTCTTATTACCTCAACCGTAAAAGGAATCCTNTCACAAAGGCTAGTAAGAAAACTGTGCAACGAATGTCGTGAAAAACATATGGTTGAGCCTGAAGAGCTTACAAGATTTGGTTTAGAGGTAGATGATGCCATGGAATTCTACCGCGCAGTCGGGTGCCTATCATGCAGAAACACAGGCTATCAGGGGCGAGTAGGGTTGTTTGAGCTAATACGGATGAACAATGCTATAGCAGACCTTGTAATGGATCAACAGCCTGGTCATGTTATTCGAGAGCAGGCCATCAAGTCGGGTATGTTTTCATTAATACATGATGGACTCATAAAGGCACAACGGGGAGACACATCCCTTCAGGAAATATTAGAGACACTGGGAACGGAAAGAGTCTAAGATGGATACAATACTATACGTTGGTGACTCATATGATATAAAACAGGTTCTGACAAATTCTGATAAAAAAATCGATGCTGTTCAGAATGGTATGATCGCGCTGAATGCGCTNTCAGATAGAGCAAACAAGTATGGTGCGGTTATTATTGAAGACCAGCTACCTCTTATGGATCCTAGTAACCTGATTAAACAGCTTCAGCACTATAGTAAAACTCCGATTATCGCAGTCATCAGGTCTGATAAACGTCGAGAGGAAATCCTTACAGANTTTGATAATGGTCTATCCGGATGGTTTGAACCAAAAGGGTCTTCAGTAGAACATTTTAATAAACTTTTAGACAGTTGCAATACGTTTATCAGCTTTAGCAGGGGCCTAAGTAAAAACCACAGAATTCAGATTAATTCACATGGTCTAGNTACTATCCTTGGTGTCTCAGACTCGATGCAAAAAATTTACACGCTGCTGCTTCAGATACAGGAAAAGGATGTTATAACAATCCTATACGGTGAAAGTGGAACCGGAAAAAATCTAACAGCAAAGTTCATGCATGACACCAGTAAGCGAAATAAAAACCCGCTCATATCCGTTAACTGTCCCGCCATTCCCTCTGAGCTTTTAGAGAGTGAGCTATTTGGACATGAGAAAGGNTCTTTTACCGGAGCNGATGAGCGAAAAGATGGAAAATTTCTAATTGCAAATGGAGGAACAATATTCCTGGATGAAATNGGGGACATGAGCTCCTCCCTTCAANCAAAAATATTAAGAGTCNTAGAAAGCGGTGAAATCGAAAGAGTCGGGGGAGCAGAAACACATACTGTAGACGTGCGAGTGATTTCAGCCACCAACCAGGACCTAAACGAAAAAATAAAAGAAGGAAAATTCAGAGAAGATTTATTCCACCGTATTAACGTCTTCCCGGTTACACTGCCACCTCTTCGCGATAGGAAAGTGGATATTCCTCTTCTTACGTATGCTATNTTTAAAACACTAAAGAAAAAACATAATCTANNCGTATCCTATATTGGTCCAAAAGCGATTGATCGTTTGATTGATTACTCTTGGCCTGGCAATGTAAGAGAGCTTGAAAATACGCTGGAAAGAGCCCTTCTTATATGTAATAATAAATACCTGACTGAAGAAGATCTCGGCTCGGTGTTAGATGAAAAACAAATGACTATTGATTCGGATAAAAAGACTTTAGAAAAAGAAACAGCCCAAGAAATTGCTACTAATNAGACAGCAACAGGAACGCAACCACAAGAGATCCCAATAACAACAAAAGTTGCGACACTGAAAGAGATCGAGATGGAAACAATAAAATTAAGTGTTGAAAGAAACAAGTGGAACATGACGACAACCGCTGAAGAGCTTGGCATTAGTCGCATGACCCTCTATAGAAAGCTGGAAAAGTATGGCCTCNGGGACAAAGACTAGTAACACGGTAGAAATATTCTCCTACATTGCCAGAGATCAAAAGTCTGGCGTTGTCAAGGGTGAGATAAAAGCTCTTGAAGAAAGAGTCGTCCAAGAACAGCTTAAGAAGATGGGCCTCGACCCGATCTCAATTACAATAAAAAAAGTATCTATATTTGAAAATTTAGATATTAATGTGTTTGATCGTGTCCCCCCAGACGCAATATATAATTTCTCAAGACAGCTCTCTGTCATGTTAAAAGCGGGTGTGCCGCTGATTGATTCGCTAGAGTCCATGCTATCAAAAACTATTAACCCATTATTAAATAAAACCGTAGAAAAAATTATTGAAGATATTTCTGCTGGCTCTACTCTTTCTGGTGCACTTGAAAAACATCCTAAAGTATTTGACACAATGTACATCAACATTATCAGAGCAGGAGAAAGCTCAGGCGTTTTAGAAACGGTGTTGTTTAAGCTCGCTGATTTTATCAGCTACGACCTTAAGCTCAGAAATGGAATAAAACAGGCAATACGATATCCTATGATAGTAATCGGGATCACCATTAGCGTTGGTTTTTATGCGGTCGCCTTTATTTTACCAAGGTTTTCAGTCTTGTTCAATCAAACCGGTATCGAGCTACCGCTTCCAACAAAAATTCTTCTTGGTATTGACAAATTTCTACAAAATTATTCTGGATTTCTAATAGTTGGGCTCCTCATATTAATCGTAGCATTTTTCCAACTCAAACGAACTAAAAAAGGAGCCGTGATGTGGGACAGATTTAAAATAAATGCTCCTGTATTTGGGAAAATATTTAAGAACATGGCAATCTCAAGGTTTTGCCATGTTCTAGAGACACTGAACCGAACAGGCGTGCCCATACTAGAGTCTCTAACTATTTCCTCAAGAAGCACCGGCAATAGTTATGTCCAACATAAACTTTCTAACACCAAGTCAGATGTTGGACTAGGCCATAAGATCGCACAGTCGCTTGACAAGTACGGCTCAGATATTTTTGAAGCACAAATGATAAAAATGATTCAGGTTGGTGAAGAGGCAGCCTCTTTAGATGATATGCTTACAGAAATCGCTGTCATGGTTGACAATGAAACCAAGACACGGGTAAACACTCTTACGGCAACGCTTGAGCCTATCATTACCGTGCTGATGGGGGGCATGATTCTTGTTTTAGCGTTATCTATATTTTTACCAATATGGGACATGTATGAATCACTGGCCAATAACTAATATTGAACTATAAAATTTTGTAAATTTATTATCGCAGAACTGAATGAGATTTGTGTTAAATTAGTTTTTCATTGAAATAAATAACTATTAAAAGGGTATATCTATGTCAATCTGGGTAATAAGAGGCGGAAAATTTGGAGAGTATGAAAACCGCTTCATACAGGAGAGCAAGGTCTATCTTACCAGAGATGGTTTAAAGACTGACCTCAATAAAATAGCAGAGCAGCCCGAGCTGAGAACTGTTTTAGATGATTTCTACCCAACTCTTCCTTCTTCAAAGCTAGCTAGTTGGTCCGATCAGATCTGGAACTTTGCATATGATATACAACAAAAAGATTGGATCATCGTGCCCAGTAAATTAAGTCCGGTTCTCCACGTTGGTGAAATAACCGGAGGATACAATTACGAAAAGAACAACTCAGACCCCTATTATCATTCAAGAGAAATAAAATGGATTGAAAAAGATATTCCTCGCGGGTATTTCCCNACAGACATCCTCTATCAGCTTGGAGGATTTAAAGATGTNTTTAANGCAGACGGTGTTGAAAAAGTTTTTCACACCATGGCCGATAACGAATGGGCCCAGACAAAGGATGATGAAACCAGCTATGAGCAAATGAACGAGCTGATAGCTCTTTTACAGGAAATATCAAGGGACCAGATTGCGCAGCTTATACGTACGAAGTTTAAGGGTCACAGAATGGCCAAACTTGTAAAAGCACTGATGGAAGCAAAGGGATATTCTACCCATATGGGNTCTTCAGACGAAGCNGGTTCAGACCTGGATATCCTTGCTGCTAGAGGTGGAATGGGATTTGANGANGATGCAAGAATATGCATTCAGGTCAAGGCAGATGATATNCCGGTTGCTACCCTGGACAAATTNTTAGGCACCATGAACGATGTTGGCGCGAACTACGGNCTTTTGGTCTCATGGGGCGGGTTTAAGAGTAATGTTGAGCAGGAAAGATCGAACGAATTTTTTAAGGTACGCCTGTGGAACCAGAATGATCTAATAGACCAGGTTTTATCTCACTATGAAGAACTTGACAACTATATTAAGGGTGAAATTCCTNTGAAATCTTTCTGGACCATTGCATCTGATCTGGACTAAATANTTATATTTAATTGTATCATAGTGATACATAATGTAATAGATTGCTGTTTCAATATGATATAGTCTTGGTTNGTAACTTATTAGCAAAAAATTATTTTTAGACAAGAAAATTTATTTTTAATACAAATGTACCTTCTCTGGCATAGTTATTGTTATAATTAAAACACGTGGAAGAATTAACTGTTAGGAAAAAATAACATGATTAATATAAAAAACATAAAAAGAAAAATTAAAAGCATCAGCGGAAACTCTCTCGCTGAGTTTGCTGTGACCACAGCAATGATGGCAACACTTGCGACAACAGCCGCACCTAGATTCTCAGGAATTGGTGAGGGTGCTAAGGAAAAGAAAACTCTTTCTGAGATNGATAAAATTGTGATNGCATCGTCAAACTTTTTTAACAATAAGGTTACCNCNGAGGGCCGTGGAAGATTCCCCGGACAAGAAAAATATGATGTTCAGATCGGNGGATANGCCAGTGAGGTTCAGCTNTTAGCGGTTATAGGTGCTGACGCACCGGANGCAACTTCTTTTGATGGTTATGATGACGANGNCGGAGCTAACTGGAGATCTATATTTGGTGCCAATGATGCTAGTGCNGGGATATCAGAAGGCAGTACTGTAGTCAATGATGATGGTTCACTTGTAGGTCACGATGAGTTTTTGGCTGAGTTTGCTAATAACTCTATCAAGAGTCCCTATCAGGATGGACACTATATATATATTGTTCTTCCTGGCGGCGTTGACTATGTTGACCCAGACGGAGATGGAACCTATGTTAAGGTGACTTGCAATGAATGTTCACCAATTTTATATGTTGCTGACAATGAGGATCCGTCAAAACTATTTAAAAAGTATCAGCCGTAAAAAAACTTAATCTCCTTCTAGTTGCTAAACACGTGATAAAGCCCCGAACCTATTGGGGCTTTATTTTTTTACCTAATACCCCATTTGTATCAGATTAATACACTACTTATCTGTAACAAAAGTTTACAATCTGTAAACAATCTTCTCTAGAGGCTTCTCCCCTATTGCCCTTTATAAACTTTCTTAAAATTATTTCTCCTCAATAAAACAAATAAACTATTCAATATTAGCATCTTTGGCACGGCCTTTGCTACATAGGGGTAACTATGAACAAACTTATTAAAAAGGTAATTAAAATGAATACACTATTAAAAAGAATAAGAAACAATAAAGGAAACTCACTGGCTGAGTTTGCGGTTACAGCGGCCATGATGGCAACGCTGGCAACAACCGCTGCACCTCGTTTTGCAGGTGTCGGGGAGACCGGTAAACAGAATCAGACCATGGCCAACCTGGACAAGATTGGTCAGATGGCAAACCAGTTCTATATGGACAAGGGTTCACCACAGACTGCTAACAACCCTATGGGTGAGGGCCAGGGCCGTATTCCTGGACAGGAAAGATATGACACGAAAATAGGTGGCTACGATAAGCTTACAGATCTGGAAGATGTAATGAACGAACAGTTTGACAAGTGGGACGATGCTGAAGGCGCGAACTGGAGATCTGTGTTCGGTACAGCAAGGGCAAACCCCTCTTACACAGGTGAGTATAATTTTACCGATGATGATGGAACAAAACTTGGACCCACAGAGTGGGCCGCATACCTGTCTCAGGAAGAGGGTCCAATCGTAAGCCCTTACCAGCAAGGACACTATATCTATATTGTTATCCCTGGTGGACAAAAAGAATATCAAAATCCAGAGACTGGCGCGTTCACTCTTATTGATTGTAACGAGTGTGGACCGATCATGGTGATCGCAGACGCGTACAACCCGTCTAAGTTCTGGACCGTTAAGAGTTTTAACTAAGCTATCAAATATTTACAGGAGTAACAGACATGTTAAAGAATACGAAAAAAGGTTTTACACTGATCGAGCTGATCATGGTAATGATCATCCTGGGCATTATGGCCGCAGTGGCGATCCCAAGATATCTTGAGACGATCCAAAAGTCAGAAATAGCCTCTGAGGATGCAGTCGTTAACACGCTTATGGTCGCACTAGAGAACTACGCACAAAACAAACTGGTAACCGAAGGAA
>PAVC01000031.1 GCA_002713885.1 Fidelibacterota bacterium | reverse complement strand
TCGACAGAAATATTTAATTCATTACAACCAACAATACAGCATTTCCCCCATCCTCTGGCAACAAGAGCTGCGTGAGATGTCATTCCACCCCTTGCTGTTAATATTGCCTCAGCCGCGTGCATCCCATGAACATCTTCTGGGGAGGTCTCTTCTCTAATAAGAATTACTTTTTCACCTCTGGCCTTCCAAGCCTCGGCATCATCTGCTGTAAAAACAACCTTTCCCTTTGCTCCACCTGGTCCCGCGGGGAGACCTTTTGTTAATATTGTTGCTTTTTGTTCACTTTTTTTATCTAAAGTAGGGTGCAACAACTCATCTAGCTGGTTTGGATTAACTCTCATCAGGGCTGTATTTTTATCAATCATATTTTCATTCATCATATCAACAGCCATTTTTATTGCGGCTACACCATTACGTTTACCTACTCTGGTTTGTAGCATCCATAATTTTCCATCTTGAATTGTAAATTCAATATCCTGCATGTCTGAGTAATGTTTTTCAAGCCTTATTCTAATATCGTATAGTTGATTATAGATCTCAGGCATTAATTCCTCTAGAGAGGGCAAATTTTTTGTATCTTTTGTTTTAGTGTCTTCGTTGAGAGGGTTAGGGGTGCGAAGGCCTGCTACCACATCTTCACCCTGAGCGTTTGTAAGCCATTCACCAAAAAATCTATTTTCGCCAGTAGCAGGGTTTCTTGTAAAGGCGACGCCAGTGGCGGACTGTTCTCCAGTATTCCCGAAAACCATGGTTTGAACATTAACAGCGGTTCCCCATTTTTCTGGTATATTCTCTATTTTTCTATAACTGATGGCTCTTGCGCCATTCCAGCTCTTAAAAACAGCTTCAATCCCGCCCCATAGTTGTTCGTTAGCATCATCTGGGAAATCTTTCCCAAGGCTAGTTTTAATTTCTTTTTTAAATATTTCTACAACAGAGATCCAGTCATTTTCGGATAAATCTGTATCATTTTTTAGGTTATGTTCCTTCTTATGTGAAGTCAGGTGGCGCTCAAGTTTTTTCCTTATACCTTCACCTTCTTTTGGCTCAATCCCGACTGCTTTTTCCATTACAACATCAGCGTACATTGTTATAAGTCTTCTGTATGCATCATACACAAACCTTGGATTATTTGTTTTGCTTATTAAGCCTGGAATCGTTTTACTGGTTAATCCAACATTCAGGACAGTTTCCATCATCCCCGGCATAGACTGTCTTGCTCCTGAGCGAACTGAAAGGAGAAGGGGGTTATTATTATCACCAAATTTTGCGTTCATTATTTTTTCAACAGTAACAATAGATTCAGACACCGCACTATCTAATCCATCTGGAAACGCCTCATTATTATTATAATATTCAGTGCACACTTCTGTAGTAAGTGTAAACCCGGGAGGGACCGGGATATCTAATAAATTCATTTCTGCCAGATTTGCACCTTTCCCACCAAGTAAATTTTTCATGGTTGCTTTACCATCTGCCTTACCATCACCAAAACTGTATACATATTTCATTTTATTTTTCTTTCTTTTATTAATCCCATTGTTTAGCCAATAGTATGTCGTACGTGTTTAATTTAGAATTATTTGTAAATATTTGATATCCACGGGTCAAATTTAAATTTATTTTTTATTTTATTCGACACCAGCTTTGCCTCGGCAATCATTTTATATTCACCATGCTGAACCCTAAACCAAGTTTTTCCTCTAACCCACGCCTCAGTTACTATTGACGGATAGCCCAACCTTGTCATTTTTTTTTCTAGTTTTTCAGCCGCAGTTTTATTTTCAAAAGAACTTATTTGAATCGTATAATATTCAGTTTTACGATTTTTATTGTAAACGGGTTTTTGCTTTGTGATTGATTTTTTAGTGTTTTTGTTTGTTTTGACTATTGGCTTTAATGAAGGATATTTGTTCTTAATAGCTTTTAAAATCTTATCAGTCTTAATTCTATTGTTGTAGATACTTGTTACTACTCTAAAAAATTTCCCACCATCTGTATTTATTTTTTCTATTGAANNAGTNGTNNGNGGGTTATTATTATTTCACTAACAAGTTTATCAGCATTATTTTTATTTTTAAATGATGCNATTTGAACAAAATAATTCCAATCTCTCTTTTTCTTATTGGGGTTTTTTCTAATACTATCATTATCCAATTTTGGTTTAATAAGGATCTTAGGCTTCTTTTCTGATAATTTAGTAGTGGGNGGGTTATTATTATTTNTCTTTTTATCTTTNTTGATTTCTGCTAAATATATGGACTCCACCCAACCCTGATTNTTATTAAAATTTGTTTTGTAATATATTTTATCATTATCTGACTTGCTTAGTAATATTATTTTTTCTTTTGTTTTTATTTTTATAAATGCTGGTATTTCATCAATNATATTCTTTTCTAAAACGTCACCATATAAATAAGCATCTTTTTTTGTCACAAAAANAGTTTCAGTTATTGTTTCNGAGACTATTTCATTTTTACTACAATTATATTGAAATAAAATTATGAAGGGGGTAAATAATGTTATTTTTCGAAAAAGGGAATGTCTCCCTTTGCCCGCATTCATTGCTTGATGTTGATTATAAAAAATATATCTCACAAAAACNTAGTCTGTTGTTAGTGAGATAATATTAAGAATTGAAATTAAAAAACAGGGGAGAAGTACCTAATTTCTTTCAGGTTTCCTTTGTTATTATAAAAATACCATTTATCAACCATTTTCCCGGTTTTATAAGTTCCTTGCATTTCTTTACGTGTTTTATCATAGTCCCACCAGCTTGTCCACGTTCCATCTTTTTTACCATTTTTATATTCACCTTCGGTGAGTTTCCCATCTTCAAAGTATGCTATCCATTTACCATGTTTTACGCCTTCACCAAATAAGCCTTCTTGGGTTTTTTCACCTTTTTCATTATAAAAAATCCATTTGTCGTGGGCGTTACCATCTAGTAGGGTGCCTTCTTTTTCTTTGTTGCCATTTTCATAGTAGAATGTCCACTTACCATTGTAGACGCCATTTTCATAAGTACCAATATCTTTTATTTGTTGGTTAGCATAGTAAGTAGTCCAAAGGCCATGTTTTTTTCCATCCTTCCAAGCGCCAATTTCTTCTTTTCCTCCGCTCCAGGTTCCTCTTGGCTGTGGCTCCGGGATATCTATTAGAACAACCTCTGGAACCTTTCTATTTTTATACCACCTAATCCAGGGGCCATCTTTTTTGCCGTTTAGTGTTCTCCCAAGAAAAATATATTCTTCTTCTTTATTTTCATCAGCTATAACACCAGTAAATGGAGTNGTACTATCATCTTGCTTGTATAATAATTCATTCTCTCCCATTTTACTAAGTTGATTAAACTTAACGTGNTCTAGGTCTTTNCCATAGTCGAAGGTGAAGTCAACCTGCCCATCAACATTCCAATAAGTCCATACGCTTTCGGGCTTGGATATTTTCTTATCTAAATTTGCAGATAAATGACCTTCTTTTTGCTTGTTGCCATTTTCATAATAGTATGTTGTAAGCCCGTCTCGAACATTGTTTTTGTGGAATCCTTGTTCTTTGATTTGATCACTTTCAGGGTGCCAAGTCNCCCAAGGNCCNTTNGCTATTNCTTNNCCNTTAGGTGTTTCACCCTTATAGGTAACCATTTTTGATCTAAAGCCATTNACCCAAGNAGTAGAAGGGCCATTAAGTTTCCCTTCTTTCCAAAATTTTTCATATTCTTTTCCTAAGGTGTCTGAAGCGGAAACAGCCCATTTAGTTTCTCTACCATTTAGAACATCATTTGCGTATGTAAATTCTTGTTCCACATCACCATTTTTATTATAGTAAAGCCATAGGCCAGATATTTGGTTTTTACAAAAGCTCCTTCTTTATATTTTACCCCATTTTCATACCAATAAACCCAGGCCCCTTCTTGTAACCCGTCTATATAGTATCCCTCTGATTGTTTATTATCATTAAGATACCACCACCAGCTCCACAGTTCATTATTTTCATCTTTGTATATGCCATCCTTATATTGCCAGTTCCCGTTTTCAACATATTTAAGAGTGGGGTCTTCTTTATACCATTTTGTCCATCTTCCGTGTGGCAAATCTTTTTTATATCTTTGCTCTTCTTTGAGGTGACCATTATCAAACCAGTATTTATAAAGGCTGTCAATTTTCCCAAAACTAAATGTTCCCTGTTCTTTTGATTTGCCATTAGTGTACCATAGTGACCATTCACCATGTTTTTTACCACGGTAGTACTCTCCCTGAACTTCAACCTGCCCATTGTCATACCACTGAACCCATTTACCATCTCTTTTCCCATCCAAAAATCTTCCAAGAAGCTTATATCCTCTTTTTCCACCTGTTTCTTCAACGATACCGCTATAAGGTTCATATTTNCCGATTTTATATGTTATNCCATCACGTTCTTCAATTTCNCCTAATTTGACACGTTCGAGCCCATCGCCATAGTTAAACTTGAGCCATCTTTTTCCATCNCGNTCCCAGTATGTCCATTCTCCTTCTTTTTCATTACCTCTCATAATCCCTTGTCGATCAAGCTTCCCCTCTTTATACCATTTTGTAACCTCTCCATCAATTTTCCCATCTACAAATGTTTCTCTGTGAAGCTCATGGTAAGAGGTTCCTGACGAATCGTTCCAAGCTGTCCATATACCATGTTTTTCTTCATTCTTATAATCACCTTCTTTATTCTTAAGTCCGTTTTTTCTCCACCAGACCCAGTGACCATTCTTTTTCCCATCTTCATAATGGGATTGGATGGAGTCTATTCCATTAGTATACCAATAATGCCATGACCCATCTTTCTCACCATTTTTATAATTAACATGGAAATTTTTATGTTGATCACTTTTATCATCAAACCATTTTATATGAGCCCCGTTTTTCACCCCGCTATTATAGTTTATTTCTTCAGTTTTTTGCCCGTTCTCTGACCAATGGGTCCACTTGTTATGTTTTTTATTATCCAGATAGTCACCATCTTTTTCTTTAATTATTCCGCCATCATACCAGCTTATATATTCCCCGTTAAGGTTTCCATTTAAGTAGGTGGCTTGTAATTTTTTATTTCCATTTTCATACCAGGTGGTCCATATACTGTCTCTTTCTCCATTAGAGAAATTCCGCTCTCTTTTTTTCTGACCGTCACTAAACCATTCTGTCCAGAGTCCTTGTTGTACTCCGTCTTTATAATATGTTGCCTCTTTTTTTATACCGGTTTCTTCAAAAAATTTAGTCCAGAAACCTTCTTGCTTTCCGTTTACATAATTTTTTTCTTCAATTTTATTACCATTTGGATGCCAATATGATTGAAGACCATTAAATTTCCCATTAGAATAATTGAGCTCAGTTTTTCTTTTTCCATCTTCATAATATTCAGTCCAGGTTTCATCTCTGTTGCCATTTATATATTTACCTTGAACCTTCAATTTTGGTTTAAAATCAGGAATTACTACCTCCACCGAATCCCATCTATTATTATTTTCCAAGGTATCTTTTGTGTTTGCCTCTCCATCTTCTCCATAGTCATACCACCAAACTTCTTCCAAATATTCGGCCCAAGCACCATTACGAACACCATTAACGTAATTCCCTTCGGTTTTAACGCCACCGTTATCGTATTTTGTAATAACTAGACCATCATTCTGCGACCATATTATTGATAGTAGAGCAATAGCAGCTAGTAACTGTTTATTGTTATGTATATACATATTTTATTATACAAATGGAAGAAAGGTAAATGTAGATTTACCCCCCCTCGGATTCCTTTTGTAATTGAAATTTAAGACAACAATGTCATAAAGTCAAAAAATGAATGAAAAATTTAATTTTTCTTATTTAACCTTATCCAAAAGCTTTGTCCAAATTTATCATTTAGATTTATGAGGCCTTCATTCGCGTTGTTTGTGCCTAGAAAAGCAGTTTCAGTCTCGAATTTATTATTTGTTCTAAGGTATCCTCCACCATCAGTAGCATTGCCAATAAAGGTAGTCATTTTCCCGAATCTATTGTAGGTGCGAAAATAGCCACTTCCTAAAAATGAACCTGTTTCACCGGAGTTATCATATACTCTTATCTGACCAGAACTATCAGCACCAGTTCCAATATAAATACTTTCTTGTCCGCTAAAATTATATGTTCTTAGGTATCCACCGCCATTTGTCCCGGTGCCTAGAAAAATTGTTCTTTCTCCAAATTGATTGTACGACTGAAGATAGCCATCTCCTAGATATGATCTGGTCTCACCCTGCTTGTCATAAATACGAAGTTGTCCGGAATTATCAGAACCCGTTCCTAAATATGAAGTCTCTCTACCAGAATTATTATAAGTTCGTATGTAGCCACCACCCATTCTTCCTGTACCAACGTACGCGGACTCATCACCTTCTCCGTTATATGCTCTTAAATACCCGCCACCATCTTTTCCTGTTCCAACGAATAGTGTCGGCTCTCCGAATGTGTTATATGTTTGCATGTAGCCATTACCC
Organism: Fidelibacterota bacterium; assembly: GCA_002713885.1. Taxonomy (GTDB): domain Bacteria; phylum Fidelibacterota; class Marinisomatia; order Marinisomatales; family UBA1611; genus TMED80. The sequence continues at coordinate 35,497 of PAVC01000031.1, read as the reverse complement.
ATATAGCCCATTACGACACCTCTATCATCTTCAATTGTAATGCTTTTTACTACAAGATGCCCGAGCTCATCGGTTTCTGGTCTAAAACCATATACAGACAAAATTAGTAGAGTAATTAAAACTCCAATAATTATACTTTTTATATCAATGACTTTCATTGTTCCTCCTGAAATTAATTGCCATTGAAAAAACTCTGTCGAATTTAATCATATTCATATGTAATTATGTTAATTAGTATTGGGTCCCCATTCTTTCCTGGTTTCAGCATATCGTAATCATGAATTCTTGATAATCTTCCCTTGCTATCATATCCTATTGTTTTCTTTTGTATTAATCTGCTTTTCCCATCAAAAGTAGCATCAATAATTTTATTATTGTTACTGTTTTTCCTAGTTTCAATTCGGCGTATTAGTTTTTTTGATGGGTCTGTAATAATGTGTGTTTCTCTATTTTCCTGATCGCTATAAAGGAAAGTAGAGGTTTTTTCAAGGTTGCCNTCTAGATTAAAATAATTAATTTTAATGGTTCGTTTAAATTTATCATATTCATAGCTTTCAGAGCCAATAGAAAAGCCGCGTCGAGAATTAATTTTTTCATGAATTTGACCCTTATCATTATAATAAAAAGTTGTTTTTTTCATTATAGATGGGTCAAAATTCTTTACCTTAATTTTTGGTGCACCGCTGGTATCTATATCAAAAATAGTTGATTCGAGGATATANCCCCCATAAAACTCTTTATGTTCTTGTACGGTACCGGANTCATTATAACTAAAGGTTTCACCCCATGGCATATTGTTTGGATCAGGCAAGGGNGCATCAATTTTATTTTCAGGATTAACTTTTGATGGGTCAAATCTGATGATTTTCATTAGGTTNCCATTGCTATAATATTTATAGAATTCGTGCCATTTTAGTGAATCATTATTATTTCCATATAAATACTTAGAAACAAGGTGGCCTTCAATGCTGTATTCATATTTGAAATGCATTAGCCTTTCTATTCCTTTAAGCTTTTTTAGCGACTTTCTGTCATTAAAGTTTATATAGCTATATTTTTCAGATAAAGGAATATTGTGAATGTATAGGGTACTATCTATAACCTGTTGTTTTGAGTTATATCTGACGAATGTTGAGTGTGAAAGTTCTCTGGTTTCTGTACCAAAGTTGCGAGTGATAGTGTATATTTTTATCGTTTTTGTTTTTATTGCCCCGGTCAAAAATGAACTAATAAATATAGAAAGATGTAGTAAGAGTATTATGGGTTTCATCAAAATATAATTTTTATTGCCTGTTCTAAGTTAAACTAGCAATTATTTATAATAAAGTGGATATGTTTTTTTCAATTATTACTATGAATAGAATTGATGAATCTTAATGTAAAAGTTTTGTTAAAAACCTTGAAATTTCATGACTTAAAGTTTTACATTATATCGAGGAAGATCCCGTAAAGTGCTATATATCAATAGTATAGAGAATATTATTTTATTGTTGACATTACAATAAATATTGTTTTAATATTACTTCATTGCGGAGTCCAATATGTTAAAAATAATAAAACATATCATCCTATCTACGTCTCTGATCGTATCAGGAACGCTGGCGTCTACACTTGAGGATATCAAGTATGATCCTAAGAGCAACGGCCTTATGCTTAGTATTGAATATTCTGAACCAATACCTGACGATAATATTATTGGCTGGAAATCGGATAGAAACTGGCTTTATATAACGTTATTAGGAGTAAACCATCAGAATGAAATTCAGCCTAAAACTGATCCAAATAATTTAATCAAAGAGTTGGTCATAGACACCTTTGATGAGTCTGTCCAAATTGCAGTTCTTTTAACAAAAAAAATTCACTGGTATGATATCATCAATTCTCAAAGTACTTCATCTGCTGTCGTATTCATTCACACTGAAATGAAAAATGATGTACAGGCTAATTTAAAACGCCATCTCGATAAAGATGGTAAATCCGTTTTTTCTGAAATATCTCAAGAAGGGTTTCCTACTTATAATACCAGTTTTCAAGCAGCTTTTAATAAGGCAAGNGAAGAGCTTGGGTCAAATGCAATTTTTAGATATAANGGGAAACTTTTTCACACNAATCATCCTGGTGAAGGGACTGNTAAATTATTGTCTAGCCTTGATAACAATAATAAATATGAAGAATCAATAGATGATTATTTTTCACAATATGCGGAAACATCTTCAAATANTAATAATGTAGATTGGAATGATGGCGGTACTACTAATAATTCCAGCNTGAATGATGTAGTAGATGAATATTTTATTGAAAATGAATCGGGGCAAGAACTAACGGAATGGTCAGAGTCATCTGAAAAACAAGACCAGGCAAGTAANCTGGCTCTATGGGATAAGATTACCNCAGCAAAAGAGAATGATGAAAAAGCCAGGTTGTTTGATAACCTAGAGTCTTCAAAAGGGCAGCTCATTGAAGAACTTACTGAGCATTCTATAATCCAAGATGAGTTAGATGGAAGAATTATAAAAGTTCCTAAGANATCTTGGTGGNAAAAATTACCGTTTGTTTCAATCTCAAAAAGCAGACTAGACAANCGCAGAAAACAAAAGAATGTAAACGACNAATTATTATNAGGGCAATCAGCAATAAGAGTAGATGCAAATCTTGAGGGTGTCCCTATCTATATAGATGGTAGATATGTGGGACATACTCCTTTAAAAACACCTATCCGAGTAGAGCCAGGCTGGCATCAGGTTAGTGGTTTCTCTCCACAATATTTAATGTATTTAAATACAGGAACTATAGACTACGTATCTAATGATCCAATGTTGCACAATCAAATATTTGGTACTGAGACGTTGTATGTTGAAGGCGGAAAAATTGCAAGATCTGAAATGAGATTTGATTATGTTGGGCCCTCGCTTCCTGTTAAAAAGAAAAATGGAGGCTGGTTAGTTGGGTTTCCTGTTATTGTGAGTTTCTTTTATTTACTTGCTTGGGGTGTTGCATAAAGCAAAGCCTCGTGTTTCTCCTTTAAAAATATATCAATATTCTCAGTTTTATATCATAGGTAGATTTTTATTTGTAATCTTGTGCATATAATTATTCATGCTCAAGAGGTTTTTATATTCTTATTTTCTTCCTTAATTTTCCAATCCAATTCTGATAAGAATAATGCAAAACCAAATAACAAACGATTCAATAGGAACAACCCTACGAACTGATAAATGGTGGGTAGAACCATTATGGACTGGATTGGGGTTTCTTATTTTTGTGGTATATACCACATGGGCAATGTTTCAGGGGAACCATTACTGGTGGAGCGCAGGTCAAGAGGGCTTTGGTGGTTATTTATCTCCGTTTTATTCACCACTTTTATTTATAAAAGAAGGTGTTGATGGGGCGGCTCCTTTGGGACATGCTTGGTTAGGATCTTGGCCAGAATGGTGGCCAAAATTAATTGTTTCTTCTCCCGCGATTCTAATTTTGGCNGGGCCTCTATCCTTCCGCATGACGTGCTATTATTACAGAAAGTTTTATTACCGAGCATATTTTTTATCGCCNCCTGCATGTGCTGTATCCGGGGTACCTCAGAAAAAATATAAAGGTGAAACGGCCCTTATGGTTTTTCAAAACTTGCACAGATATACGCTATATATTGCTTTAGGATTTTGTGCGATATTATCCTATGATGGTATTTTATCTTTATTCCGTGGCGGAGAATTTGGAATAGGAGTTGGTTCCATAATCCTATTGATTAATCCTATTCTTTTAGCCGGGTATGTATTTGGCTGCCATGCGTTCAGACATCTTGTTGGTGGGAAGATGGATTGTTTTTCCTGTCCAAATGGTCAGAAAAAACTAAGATATAATTTTTGGAGAGGCATTTCTTGGCTTAATGGGAGACACATGTTTTGGGCTTGGATTAGCATGGTTTGGGTAGCTTTTACAGATTATTATGTACGAATGGTTTCCTCAGGTCAGTGGACTGATTATAGTACTTGGAACCTATAATGCTTGACATTGCTGATATTCAAACTATAGAGCATGATGTAATTATAATTGGTGCTGGAGGAGCAGGATTACGTGCAGCAATTGAATGTTCCAAAAGAGGATTAAGCACAGGATTAGTTTGTAAATCTTTACTTGGTAAGGCTCACACTGTGATGGCTGAAGGCGGTGTAGCAGCCGCACTGGGGAATGTAGATAATCGTGATCATTGGAAAGTGCATTTCCGAGATACAATGCGAGGTGGTAAGTTTTTAAATGCGTGGCGCATGGCAGAGTTGCATGCAAAACAAGCGCCAGATCGTGTTCGAGAATTAGAAGAATGGGGAGCCGTTTTTGATCGCACAAATAAAGGACTAATTAACCAGCGAAATTTTGGGGGGCATCGTTATCCTAGGTTGGCACATGTAGGTGATCGAACCGGGTTAGAAATCATCCGGACACTTCAAGATTATGGTGTTCATCAGGGGATAGAAATTTATATGGAATGTACAGGTTTAGATCTCATTAAAGATGGGGATAAAATTTCTGGGATGGTAGCAATGTGGAGAGATAGTGGACAATTTATCATTTTTAAAACAGGAGCTGTAATAATGGCGACTGGAGGAGGAGGAAAAGCTTGGAAAGTTACGTCTAATTCTTGGGAATACACTGGTGATGGTCACGCTATGGCCTATGAAGCAGGAGCTGAACTAATTGATATGGAATTTACTCAATTTCATCCAACAGGAATGGTTTGGCCCCCCTCTGTACATGGTACACTAGTAACTGAAGGTGTCCGAGGTGAAGGAGGTATCCTTTTAAATAGTGAAGGACGTAGATTTATGTTTGACAATATTCCCAAACGTTTTGCATCAGAGACTGCAGATACTGAAGAGGAAGCAGGAAGATGGCTAGCAGGCGACAAAAATGCTCGTAGACCTCCAGAGCTTCTTACTCGAGATGTAGTAGCAAGGGCTATAAGAAAAGAGGTTAAAGCCGGAAGGGGGTCTCCACATGGAGGGGCATTTTTAGATATTGCAAACCAACGAAGCGAAGAGGATATTAAAAAGAAGCTTCCCTCTATGTATCATCAGTTCAAAGTACTTGCAGAACTAGATATTACTAAAGACGTAATGGAGGTAGGGCCTACATTGCACTATATGATGGGTGGTATACGAGTTGATGCTGATACACAAATGTCTCGAATACCGGGACTATTTGCTTGTGGCGAATGTTCGGGAGGAATGCATGGAGCGAATCGCTTAGGCGGGAACTCCTTATCAGACCTTTTAGTTTTCGGAAAACTCGCAGGAGAGGGAGTTTCAGACTATATCAAAAAATTAAATCAGAAACCGCAAATCGATGAAGATCAGATAAAATTCATTATTCGTAATGCAACAGTAATTCTTAACAGGGAATCTGGTGAAAACCCCTATCTTCTGCATGAAAAACTTGTGGAAAATATGCAAAACAGTGTGGGCATTGTTCGCACTGAAGAACTCTTATCTAAAGGCATTACAAAACTAGAAGACTTGAAACTATCTTATAAAAATATTAAAGCAAGTGGTGCTTCGCAGTACAATCCAGGTTGGCACGAAGCTTTGGCGCTCAGGAATTTAATTATTACAGCTGAATCAGTGGCTAAATCAGCACTCATGCGCGAGGAAAGTCGCGGAGCTCACACACGGGTTGATTTTCCAGGTGAAAAAGATGATTGGCTTGAATACAATGTTGTAATTAGTAAAAATGAAATAGGGGAAATGCAAACAAACAAAGTACCCAGAGAAAAACCAGATAAAGAACTTCAAAGAATAGCAAATTTATCTATGGAATCTTTAGAAAATGAAATATTTTCGGAAAAGTAGACTACAATGTCGTTGAGAAATTTTAAACTTTATCGCGGAAATGATTCAAGTGGACAATTAGTTGACTACCAAATCAAGGTAGAACAGGGTATGGTTGTTCTAGATGCTATCCATCGAATTCAAGCTAAGGATGCTAATGATTTAGCCATTCGATGGAATTGTAAAGCAGGAAAGTGTGGTTCTTGCAGTGTTGAAATCAATGGAAAACCAAAACTTGCATGTATGACCAGGATGAATGAATATAAATCTGATGAAACCATATCTGTTCGTCCGTTGAAAACTTTTCCTACAATAAAAGACTTAGTATCAGATGTTTCTTGGAATTACAAACAAAACAAACGTATATCTCCTTTTAAACCAGACCCATCGCAAAAAGATGAAAAAGGAAATTATAAGATGTTTCAGGAAGATGTAGATAGGATTCAGGAATTTCGTAAATGTATTGAATGTTATTTATGCCAAAATGTATGTCACGTTTTACGCGACCATAATCGTAAAGACAATTTTGTAGGACCAAGATTTATGATTCGACTGGCAGGTTTAGATATGCACCCTCTTGATAAGGAAGATCGAATTTCAGCTGTCAAAGAAGATTTTGGATCAGGAATGTGTAATATTACCCGTTGTTGTACAGATGTTTGCCCGGAACATATACAAATTACTGATAATGGAATTATTCCATTGAAAGAACGTGTTGTTGATCAATTTTATGATCCTATTATCTGGTTATGGAGAAAATTATTTAAAAATCAGGCATAAACAGATATAATAAATAGAATACTAAAAAATTTGTGCACAAGAAGAATATTTTAAATTAATCTAAGGTCTTTTTATTTTAGTTTAAAATTCACAGGAATTGAAATCCAGACTCCGACAGCTCTTTCTCTTTGTTTTGCAGGGCGGAATCTTGTTTTCCTTATTGCTTCCATTGCTGCTTCATCTAGCCCAGTATTAGGGATTCCTTTAAGTATTATTGTTTCTTTAACCCTGCCTTTTTTATCAATAAATGCCTGCACCACTACGACACCTTCAATTCCCGCTTCTTGAGCAATTTCCGGGTACAGAGGTCTTATAGGACTTATAGGGTTTGGGGGGTCATCGTATGGTATAAACTTTACTTTGGGGCCACTGGGTGCTGGTGGCGCGTCCCAGGCTTCAAAATCATCAAAGTCAAGGTCATCTAGAGTAACATCATCCGCAATATCTTCATCATCTGTTGGAACTGGGATAGAAGGTCTAGCTGGAGGAGGGGTATTATCTATTTGCTGAGTCTGTGGAATATCAATATTTTCGATTATAATTTGATCAACAGAACCGAATTCAGATTCATTGACAAACCTAGGAAATACGAGAAAAATAAAGATTAAACCTAATACTCCAGAAAGCCCAGCTATTCTTACACTAATCGGATACTTATCTTTAAGTGGGTTTGTGTTGAGCCGCATTACCTAACAAGCGTTTTTGTAGAATAATTAAGTTTTAATGCATCTGCTTCTCTTAATTCTTCATGTATAGAGGATATAAGTCCCATTTTTGCCTCTTCATCTGCTTTTAAGGACACAATGACTTGTGGGTCAGATACTCGCTTGTCATACATTATTTTGGCTACATCTTCTACTGCAAAGAGTCTATCATTTATTGAAACCAGCCCTTCTTTAGAAACCCAAATATGTGCTGTATGGCGCTTGCCTTTTAATTTTTCTATTTTTTCAGCTTTTGGAATATTTACTGGTAGTCCTGAATATTCACGCAGGACTGTTGTTACCATAAAAAATATCAATAACATAAAAATGATATCTGGCATCGATGAGGTTGGTATTTCACTTGAAATTTTTGTTTTACGAGAAAATTTCATCAATTTGAATTAGCTATAGATATTTTTTTGGCATTAGCGATTTTTAATTGATCGATGACCATTACATAATCAGAATATGCAGTTTTAGGGTGCGATTTTACAGAAACTATTAGAAGAGGATTTTGGTCTAATCTTTTTTTAACGATGCGTCCGATTTGTTCTATATCTGTGGGCTCTTCATCTAAAAGAACTCTACCTTGAGAATTAATAAGACAGTTTAAGATGTTCTTTTTTTTGATTTCAATCTCAACATCTCCTGCAGGAGGCAAGACTATTCCCAATCCTTTATCAGTGTCTATCGTTGTTGTCACTAGAAAAAACACCANNAGCAAAAAGGCGATATCTGCCATAGANCCAGTTGGTATTTCCCCGCCCTTAAATCGCCGGTTTCTGATCATTTATATAATTATTTTATTGAGTTATGCAGGTATTCAACAATCTTAATTGATTGTTCTTCCATATCGAGAATGAGTTTATCAATCATAGATACAAAAAAGTTTTGTGCAACCTGCATTATCATGGCTACAATAAGCCCAAAGGCTGTTGTTAATAGCGCCTGTGATATGCCACCAGCAACAACAGCTGGAGATATATCGTTAGCCATTTTTATGTCTTCAAAAGCTTTGATCATACCAACAACTGTGCCAGTGAAACCAAGCATAGGAGCTATAGTAATTACTGAGTTGATCCAGATCATATTCTTTTCTAAAAAAGCCATTTCAAGACCACCTGCATTTTGAACCGCTTTTTCGATCTCTTCTTTTGTTTTTTCCATTTTTGATAGGCCTGCATAAAAAATAGATGCTACAGGTCCCTGAGTGTTTTCGCAAAACTCTATGGCTTGTTCTTTCCCGGAATCATTATATATGGTTTTAACATCATCAAAAAATTGATCAGTGTTTGAACTCGAATTAATTAAAGAATATGCTCTTTCTCCAACTATTGCTAGACCAAAAAGCAAAGCTATAAGTATGGGCCACATAAAGCCGCCACCTTGTACAAAAAAATCAACCATTTATTACCTCCATAATTATAAAATTAATTGATTAATAAAAATTTATATATGCTTCTAATTTATATATAGCCCGTAATTTAATTACGGTATCCCAAGAATGCATTAGCTTCATTAAAATATTTTAATGCCTCTGAAACTTGGTTATCGAGGGAAAGTCTAATGCTTGTTGATTCATCTTTACCCCAAATTGTTCCTGCTATCTCACTTTTGATTCTGTTATAGATAAAAGGTTGATCTTTTAATAAGGAGTCTGGGTTAAATGATATAGAATCGCTGTCTAAATAATCAAGAAACTGAGAATATACAGATTGATTAACCTGCCAGTTTTGTTTATAATTTTTAAAATCTTTGAATCCTAAGTCATTCTGAGTTGCATAGGAAGATGAAAAATTAAATATTGGGCGATGTGGATTTCTTAATAGCTTCTGAGTTTCTTTTGTTAATATGCTTTTATAAGGAATGTATATATCAGGTGTAATACCACCACCGCCATAAACTGTTCTTCCTTGTCTTGTTTTATATTTTGGTCGTAATTGTTTTAGACTGTCTAATATTGTTTCTCTGTCTTTCGCATAAAGCTCTTTATAATAAGTAAGGTCATCCCCTTCTTCATAGGGTCTTTGGATTAATCTTCCACTTGGAGTATAATACCGGGCCATTGTTATTCTTATAGCTGATCCACCCTCTAATGGAAGCTGTCGCTGAACTAGCCCCTTTCCAAAGCTTGTTTCTCCTACTATGAGTCCTCTATCTAGATCTTGAACTGCGCCTGAAACTATTTCGCTAGCGCTTGCTGAGCCCCTATTAATTAAAATGATGAGAGAAAAATCATTTCTTCCCTTATGGGGTTCTGAGATAAATGCTTGATTGGCATCTGAAATTTTACCTTTAGTATACACTAATGTGTCTCTTGTCGATATAAATAGATTTGACACCGCCGCGGCTTGTTCAAGAAAACCACCGCTATTACCTCTAAGATCAAAAACCAGTTTTTTAAAATTTTGACTATCTAATTTGTCTATTGCTTTATTTACTTCATCGATAGTAGTAGCTGAAAACCTTCTTAATAGTATATAGCCTGTTTCATTATCTATCATAGTAGCGGCGCCGACACTGTAAATAGGTATATCATCCCGAATTATGGTTACATCAAATGGTTCATCAAGCCCTATTCTTTGGATTGTAACATCAACAGAGGTTCCTTTTTTCCCTCTGAGTTTTTTTATAACCTCATCCTTTGTTATTTTGTATGCGTCATCGCCATTAATTGCAATAATTCTATCTCCTGATTGTAGTCCAACGTGGTCAGATGGGCTATCTGGGACGGGCGATATTACCGTTATATAGCCATGGAGCACGTCAAACTCAATTCCAATTCCTTGAAATTTTCCGCGAAATAACTCATCAATGTTTTCCTGCTGTTTGGCGGGAATGTATGTTGAGTGGGGGTCTAATTCTTCCATCAAACCATGAAAGGCACCATCCATGATTTTATCCATGTCTACAATGTCAAAATAGAAGTGGTCGACGTAGGAAATAATCTGTTGCATCACGACAATCTTATCTTTTAAGATTCTGTATATACTTCTGTTTTTAGAATAGGCCTCTGGTATAAATATTAAAAAGGCAAATAAAAAACCAAATATTGCAGAAGTCGCCAATGGCCAAAGGCGAATAAATTTTGTTTTAAGCATATTTAATTATTTAATAAAAATAAGGTAGGGTTATTAGAGACCCAGATATAGCATGGTCCTAAAAGTAACACCTTGTAGAGAATATTCCTCTGAGTCCCCAATTAAATATCTACTATTTAGCTTCCAGCGGCCTTGACTTATAGTTCCTTTATTAAAACCCGCGCTGATACGTAGACCAACCCTATCCAGAAGTTGCCACTTGATGGCAACATAAGGCTGGAAATTGAAAAATGTTCCACTTAAGTCAGACATTACCCCCGGGGCATTTGCAGCGTTAAACCCGGAAATAGGATCACCAACATCGGTAACAGCATAATAATATGTAAGCGTTGAATCGGTCCCATCATCATTTACGTCCCATGCTTTTGATCCATATGAAAAATTGAACATTTCTCCCCATTTAGGGTTAGCAGCATACTGATCTATAGATAAATTCAACCTACCAAGACCCATCATTGCGCCAGCTGATATTTCAAGGTCTTGAAATATTGGCATAACATATTCTATTGATCCGGCACCTAGTGAAAGCGTGATTTTTGCTTCTATAGTTGGATCAAAATTTCCATCATAGTCTACAGCGGTTTCACCATTATAGCCTGTTTCTGCTAGGTCTACATATAACTGAACATTGGTTATTGTACTTATACTTGAGCTGCCTATTCCGGCATAACCACCGATACGCCATTTCCCTGTCATATGAGCAAAACCCTCTCCACCATGAACGACAAAGGGGGTGTTAAACTTGGTTGGATCTAGGCCGAGATTTTTTAGTAAGTCAGTTGCAGGAAATTCATCTATACTGATATACATTGGGCTATATCCAATGCCTCCGCCAAAAAAATCGGTAACCGGGTATAGGTCAAACTGTCCGAATAGTGTTGATAATGAAAGTAATATATATGTTAATGCTCTTTTCACGATATAAGACTTCTCCGCATGTATTTGATAATCCAAGCAATTTATGTACTATCATGCAAATACAAAAGAAAATATATAGCCATAATTTAAGCAAAAAACAGGAAAACTTATTTTTGGGCTTTTTCTTGGAAAAAACTGATCTTTAACCTATATTTTTTGCTAAAGTAAACGAGGTAAGGGAGTTTATTTCTAAAATCTCCTCTAAAACAGTTACGTCTTGACGGTATTATCTTGATAGACAGAAAATATTATGATGCGGGAAAATAATAATGCGGGAAAATAATAATATTATTAGTATTTGCGGATATATACTGGCGTGTATACTATGCACGGAGGCTATGTTTGCTGGACAGCTCAATAGAACTAGCGGTCTTTATGACCTTGATGGTGACGGCCGAAAAGAGGTTTTGATTATTAGCAGCTCTGACCGTAAAGCTGTACTAGTTGAGCTTCAAGATAAATCTATTGGTGACACTTTGTGGTCCTATACCCTTCCAAAAGGAACTTATTTTACTGATGTTTCTGTAATAGATATTGATAGTAATGGTCAGCCAGATCTTGTTGCAGCATCAAAAATTAGTATTGACAGTAAAAATACAGGATGGCTATATGTTTTTCAGGGCACTACGACAGGATTTTCTGATTCTCCATTGGTGGCTGGGAAATCTGGGCTGGAGATAGACAATATTCGTCCCCTAAATCTTTCTAAGATTAATGGCATGCCTGGGTATCTATCTGTTTCCTTTGGTACGCCCGTTAGAAAAACATTAATCATAAAACCAGATATCACGAACGACCGCCTAACAATCGATAACGTTCACACTCTTTCTGATCCAGTAATTCAAAATGGTTTTGGTCATATGTACTCAGGTGGATTTTTGTCTGAAAACAATAATTATGTTGCCCAGTTTTCTGCAGAGCTCAGCACGCTAAAAGTTGCAATATTTAATGTAAAAAATAATTTTAAACATGTAACTACAGAGATTGTAGGAATGGGTAAATCTAGAGGAATTATAGGCGCAGAAGTTCAGGCTTATAGCAATTTAAAAAAGGGCGAACAGGGACTTTTAATTCCATTCAGGACTGGAGAAGTAAAAATACTTAATATAATAGACAACAAAATAAGTTTAACAGAATCTGAATTTTCACACGAAGATTTATTTTTGGAAATGACAGATCCTAATAAATCAGAAATATTAGACCTTGTTAGTTCTAGAATTGAATCGGGATTTTATAATAAGACCACTACCAAAAAAGACTATATAAAAGAGGCCAGATATAAAAGCCCTGGCTATAAACCTAAAAATATAGATGGCCCTACTCTAGTAGACTATTTAAATGAAGCAGGAATTGTAAAAAAATCTAATGTAGACAGTAAAGTAGAGATACCAAATAAAAGCAATGATGATATGGATAGTAAAATTTGGGCCGCAAAAGCATCTGTAAAGATTGAACAGGTGGACTCAACATTATTGATTTCAAAAGATTCATTGTTTATTAACCCAATCCCTGACGAGGATAAAGAAGTTGCTTTTCATAAAACCATNTTTGGCCCTTCTGACTCAGTATCTGCTATAAACACTTGGGAGGATACGGTTCGTAATGTGCTAGTTCCTGAACCAATTGATCTTTCTGGGGCAGATGATTCTAATGATAGATCAATAGATCTTTACTATGTTATGGTAATGGCCCCCTCAAAAGGAGAAAAAGATAGATATGTTTTTGATGGCGAAGCTCCTTTTGGTATTAATGTTAACCAAATACCGCCAATGGGAGAACCAACACATTTCCAGCATAGTGTGTCAGCCAACGTAAGCTACCTAAGGAGAGGGAATGATTATGATTTTGCATATACACTTAAAGAGCANNTNTCAGANAGNGTAACAACCTTGACGATGGTTCATGATATGCAAACAAATATCATATTTATGTCAATTTCTCCCGAGCTTGATTCCATATCTCAATCGTATCAGCCTGAAGCGTTTGANCCTAAATTATTTGAATTTCCTGATTATTTCTTTGAAGGATTTCCTACTAGCTTGGGCATGGACTTTAAAGATAAGTTAATCAAATTTTCATTTGATGACACTGGNGACAGCATAAACTATCAAGGGCTTTATCTNTCATCNACAACNCCTTCAAANCCNTCTCANTCGCTAGCAGTATTTCTAAATGAAGGAACGCTTCAAGCAATACGTGGTGAGGTAAAAGTCCGTGAGAANGGCTCAAAAAAAATAACAACTGAATTTGATATAGCAGGCTATTTGGAGCCTTCAGCAATGTTCTCCCGTTTGATCCAAGAAGAATTTCCAGACTCACTAAAAACCAATCTATTACAGGGGACATATTTAGAAGAGCCGTTATTTGGGCCTAATGGGAAATTGCCAAAGGTAATTCATGAAAAGAGGTTGCCAGAAGCTCAGTTTGATCAACAAAATCCAAGTATTCCTGTGGANCCACTGAAGGGTATTTATCCAGAGGGACAGGGAGTGATTAGCAACTCGAAAGCTAAAACAGAGACCCCTGCACCGGATCCTCAAAACCCAATAGAACAAACTGCTTCACCAGATTCTGAAATAATTAATGATGGTGGACAAANGGATACACTGAATTTGGAAAATATCAAAACTGTACCAGCTTCTGAAAAAAGAGATAATGTTTTGAANAGTATAAACAGTGGTAATAACCTACCAGAGTCAATAAATACTAGTGCTGACTCTAGTGGATTAAAACCATAGGGGAATTATCAGTTACCAATACTGACCAACAGTTGATTATGAAAATATATTCAAATAAANAAAAGCTTATAATAGCCATATTATTATTGGTTATGAGTTTTTCTTTTGGACAAAAGATTGTGCATATGGATGGTTCTTTTGACTTGGATGGTGATAATCTTCTTGAATTTATTTCGCTTGAGCTAGACCCCGAAAAAAATGTTTTCCCGACTATGGTTAGGTATAATGAGATAGATAGAGATGGATATCAAACAGTGGTTTGGGAGTTTGATGCCCCAAAAGAGTTAAATGGTTATTTTGTCGATGCAAAAATAGGTGATCTTGATGGGGATGGTGTTCCTGATTTGGTCATCGTGATGAACTTGTCAAGGTTTGGTACCAATGCTACCCCACATGTGTTTGTTGCTGTATATAATTGGGAAGAAGAATCATTTTCAGAATTACCTTCAGTCACTCTAGATATTGGTAAACAAGATCGNTCTTTAAGATGTAATAATTTTTCAATGTTGGATCAAGATGCTGATGGNGATCAAGAATTAGTTTTATCCTTGGGNAGCCCTTATAGAGGATTCGCATTTTTGGATTTAGACAACCAAGGACGNCTTGTTATAACAAAAAAAATAAGGCCAGATGATCTTTTAGTNGGNTCAGGTCTATTGTATGCAGCTGTAGTTGATTATGANAATGATGGNTATGAAGATGTATTAGCAATTAGTCCAGAAGGAAACACAATAAAAGCACAACCNTTTTATAATATTGGNGGCATATTTGATTCTGGACAATTAATAAGGAAGAATTTTGATGGCATAAACGGTATTCTACACAATTCTTTTCAATTAACTGATTGGGATGCCGATGGTTTTAAGGACGTTCTAACCTCATTTAGATCTGGAGATATAATAGCCTTAACATTAACACCTGCAACTTTGGTTATCGAAAGAGTCCCTGTTCAACCAGGACCGCTAACCCAGATTGAGATAGCAGATTTCAATCAAGATACATTTAAAGACCTGTTAATGCTNTCATCTGATATTAACGCGCTAACGATGGTATCAGGNCAAGATGGTGGAATGGAAAGTATACGAAATGTTATGTCTAAAGTACCTGATAACATACAAGTNTTTTCAATGNTGCCTCTAACTAAATTAGGTAATTATACNGGGAACATTATTGTTTCTGGCTGGGATGGTAAAGAAAACTCAATATATATTTTAGATCTTGGGAAAAAATCTGCTCAGTATGACCAAGGATTTTTATTAAGTACTGAATTTATATCAGAACAACTTCCAGATCTTCTTTCAAATATTGAGGATATACAGCCAGAGGTTCCAGAAATATATGTTGAGGTTATACCTGAACAAATGCCACAATTGCCTCAGCCAGACGAAGAAGTTATTACTGAATTGGGTGAACAAAGANTTCCAAGTGTNCCAAACGCCTTGGACCCATCAGTTATCGAAGGGAATGTTTTAAAAGAACAACCAANGTCAACNCCACCTAAAAAAGTTATTCGAACACTTGAAACACCTAAAACGCTTAAAGAAGAAGAAATGATTGGNCAGCGTTTACCAAANCATNTTCTCCCTCAATATGTTTTGACTTTAAACCAGCCTTTTGAATATATGCTACTAAGAGACACAACAGAGGCATTTCATAGCTTTAGATGGCAATTATCACCGCCAAAGGGGATGTTTTTTCATTATGAAAGCCAGACAATTAGGTGGGTCCCGAACCAAGAACAATTAGATGCGTTTCCTATATCATATCTCGTTCGGGTTAAGGTAGATGAGATTATGGAGTCGTTGTCATCTACAGACAGTCAAACTCAAGAGTACAAAACAGTCCCTGTTTTAGAAAGTAGAGATGAAAAANTATGGATTTATGTTAATGATCCCCCTCGATTTTTGACTCAGCCTTTAGGCACAGAATTTGTCGCCGGAGGAGCATTCCAATATGAACCTATTGTCAGAGACCGGAATAAAGATGCTTCATTACAGTTTTATTTAGAAGTGGCTCCCCCCGGCATGTCTATTAAAGATGGAATATTATATTGGAAATCAGATAGTATTAATGCGGAACAGTATGATGTTAGGCTTGTTGTTTCTGATGGTTTTGAAAGAGATGTACAAGAGTTCCAATTATCGGCTAGATCCGGAATTCGGATACTATCTAAGGCACCTGAAATCGCTACCGTTGGTGAGAAATATAATTATGATGTAAAAGTATGGCGCCAAAGAACCAGCCAAGAAGCAAACTATAAATTATTTTTTGGTCCAAGTGGCATGAACGTTGATAAGAAGAAAGGAATTTTATCTTGGGTTCCACAAGAAGCTCAAATAGATACGGTAGAGTATGCCCTAGTATCAACTCATGGCGTTGCCTCAGATACACAGTTTGTTAAGGTTTTTGTTAATCACCCACCTGTAATTCAAAAGGCACCTGCCCCTATGACCAAAATCAATGTTGGTGGGATATGGGATTTTGACTTAAAAGTACAAGACCCAAACGCAAATGATAAATTAATTTATACTGCACACGTCCTCCCAGAGGGTATGCGCATGGACCCCTATACTGGTCGTTTGCATTGGGAGCCATCAGTCGCACAGGTTGATTTTCATAAGTTAAAAATAGAGATTTCAGATGGAAATCTTAGCAAGTTTATTGATTCGGAGTTTTTTGTGAATGCGCCAATAAAAATTGTATCTGTGCCAACAATGACAGCTACCGTTGGAGATGATTATAGTTATAAAATTATGACTGTAGATAGAAATAAAGGTGCCCTACTTCCGTTTAATAAGGTTGTTAAAGTAGAAGACGTAAGCAACGCTAAAGTTTACAGTATAAATATATCTGATGATGTTGTTATACAAAATATAGATCGTTTTTTAGGTGACTGGTATAACGCTAAAGAGGTTTATTATGTAAATCCTAAATATCCAGCCGATACTCTTGTGTCAAGGCTTAATCTAAAAAGATATGTACAATCAGTTTTCTATGAAGATAATAGGCTGTGGGTTATTGCATCTACAATTAATGGGAGAACTATAAAAATAAAAGACTTTTTATGGGAGTTTTTTCAAGGAAACAAGGGCAAGCCCCCACGTTTAATGGTTGAAAGAATTAACCCGGTCCGATTCACGCTGACGGAATTTCCTGAGGGTATGGAGGTAGATGAATCCTTAGGCGCTATTAAATGGACGCCTAAAAAAACCCAAACTGACATGCATAGAATTTCATTAATGGTTTCTGATGGGTATACTAAAGACGAACAAGTTTATGAAGTTTATTCCAATCACATGCCTACAATTATCTCAAATACGCCTAGAATGGCTTTAGTGGGTGAATTGTTTAAGTATCAAATAAGAGTTGAAGATTTAAATGAAGGTGCAAATTTGAATTACTCTCTTATCAAAGGCCCGCATGGAATGCAGCTTGATAAAAGTGGTAAAATACTATGGGTTCCTAAAGCCGCTCAAATTAATTATAATGATTTTGAGGTATCTGTTACAGATGGATATGGAACAGATATCCAATCCGGGAAAATTTTTATCAATAATCCNCCGTCCATTATTTCAACCCCAAAACCTGTCGGCCTGACNGGCCATACATGGCGATATAAACTAACCACNGANGACTTAAATGGAGACAGGGTAACCTANAGAGCAGTTAGGCTCCCAAAATTTGCTAAATTTGATAGAAGACTCGCTACGATAGAGTGGACGCCGAGGAAAAATCAAGATGGTGTGAATGACTTTGTTTTAATGGCAGTAGATGAACACGGAGCTACAACTACTCATGATTTTCAGGTTCATGTTTTTTATGACCCAAGTGCAAAACAGTTAGTAAATAGCGGGTGGCCTTTGATGCTTACTTTTGTTGGTGTTGTTTTTGCTTGGGGTGCCGGGCAAATGAATTAAGAGCTAAGATATAAGCTCTTCAAGATATTCATTTAATAAAGTTTCCGGTTCGAAAACGAGTTTTATTCTAACTGCATACAAGCGCAATTCCCCTTTATAGTTATTTATTTTAACCAGATCTTTTTCTGTAGTAATTAGAAAATTTGCATTATTATTTTTTGCAACNTGTTCAATGTTTTTTAGATCATCTGANGNGTAATTATGATGATCAGGNTATTTACTGTGNCCTACAATTATAGCNNCTGTNTTATTNATNGTCTTTTCGAATCCNGTATGATCACCNAGTGCNGAAAAAATATNAATTTTTTCTTTATTTAAATTGCTCAAGTTATTTTTGTCCCCCTTGGGGCTAATCAATACATCTTGTAATTCTATTTTATTATTGAGAATAGGACGATTAATATTTTCAATTATATTGATTAAATAATCAGACGATTTGTGTACGTTTGATTTAGATAAAATAATTAAATCAGCCCTAGATAGATTTGATAATGGTTCTCTCAATTTACCAGCAGGAATTAGTCTATGTGTAGCCTTTGTATCCTTAGAGTTAACTAGGACGATATCCAAGTCTCTATATAATGATACATGTTGAAACCCATCATCCATAATGATTATATCTGGATCAAAATTTTCTATCATTTTCATTCCAGCTTCATATCTTGATTCTCCAACAATGATTGGAATATTTTTTAGGTTTTGAGCTAATAAATATGGTTCATCGCCAAAATCTTGCCATGATTGCGGTTTTGTTATCCCGTCCGTTACTATCAATGTTGATTTAGATTTTCTTCGATAGCCCCTGCTTATAATCCCTATTTTTTTACCTTTTGATTGTAAATGCCTAGAAAGATATTCTACGGTTGGAGTTTTTCCAGAGCCACCAACTGTTATATTACCCACACTAATGACTTTACATGGAAGGGTATTGGTTCGAAAAATATGATATTTATAAAAAATTTTCCGAATAAATATTATAGCTTGATACAGCAATGTGATTGGTAACAAGATAAAATAAAGATAATTACTAGAATAATTTTTCTTTCGCATAATCAGTATTGTTTTTTTCTATTTTTTCCATTTCTTCAATTAGAATTTTTTTACACGATTCAAAATCATCATTTTCACTAAAAGATATAGGCGAACCATATTCAAGAAATATTTCCCCAAACGGTTTTTCGAGAAAAAAGGTGTGCCAGTTTATAAATCTCCAATTTTTTGTTGAGTAAGATGAAAGAGGGATAATAACCGCACCAGTTTTTTGGGCCGCTTTAATGATACCGGGTTTCGGTATTTTTTCTGGTCCCCTAGGGCCATCAGGTGTCATTGCAACTAGACATGGCGGACTGTCTAGTGTTTTTACTATTTCAATAAAAATTTCAGAGCCTCCCTCAGAGCTTGATCCTCTAAGCATTTTCCATCCCAGTTTTGAACCTATTTTAGATATTAGTTCACCATCTCGATTTGTTCCTGCTAGGCCGTAATAATTGTATTTTGCAAGATGCATGAAAGGCACTAGTAAGTTTCCATGCCAACTAGATATAATTACACTTTTATTATTCTTTAATACAGACTTATAGTTTTCTTCTCCTCTAACATTCCACTTATTTGTATTATAGATAAGACTAAGAGCCCACTTAGCTAAAATTGCCTGAAAAGCAATTTTAGTTTTACTATATTTTTTTTTCAATTAGGTAATTCTCCATTAACTATAATGTTTGCGATTCTGTCGAATACTCCTGTGCTACCTAATTTTTTTCTCAATTTTTTATATTTTTTTATAGTTGCCTTTCTTTTATTGGATTTGATATCAAGATAAGGCAATATTTTTTTAGTTAAATTGTCTGGATTCATTTTATGCTGAATCAGTTCAGGAATAATTCTTTTGTTTGCTATTAAATTAACGATGGAAATGTATTTCACTTTCCCGAAAAAATTAAATAGTACCCAATTAATATATGACATTTTATAGCACACAACTGTTGGCAAATTTGCTAGTGCACATTCTAAAGTAGCAGTTCCTGATGCACTTATCGCAGCGGTTCCATATTTCATTGCTGAGCGCATGGAAACTTCAATTTTTATATGAGCTGGGACTGGGTTTAATGTTACATTATTATATTTAACAACAATAGTCTGCACGCCTGGTGTTTTTTTATTTAAGATAGCCACTGTTTTTAAAAAAATAGGCCAGTGATAATCAATCTCCTGTTGCCTGCTTCCTGGTAGTAATACGATTATAGGCCGGTCTTGCTTAAAATTATGTTTATTAAATTTTTTTGTTTTATCATCTAAATCATATTTTTTTTCAATAAAAGGGTGCCCAGCATAAAAAGTGTCTAATCCCCTAGAATTAAACCATTCTGCTTCAAAAGGGAAAATAGAAATAGATTGGTCTATCGTTTTTTTCATTATTTTTATTCTGTTTTCTTTCCATGCCCATAACTGAGGCAGGATAAAGTACGTAACTGGTATATCCATCTTTAGTTTTTTAATCTTTTTTGCTAGTCGGAGGTTAAATCCAGGATAATCAACCAATATAATTCTATCTGGTTTAATATTTTTTATAGCAGATAATGTGTTTTTCATAATATGCAATAATCTTGGAAGATGTTTTACGACTTCGATAAAACCCATTACGGACAGATCATTAATATGGTGAATAATTTCAACACCAGATTCAGCCATTTTATCTCCACCATTTCCAAAAAATTTTGTTTTTGGAGAAATAACTTTTAAGGCTGAAACTAGTTTTGCAGCATGGATGTCACCGGATGGTTCGCCTGCAACAATAAAAACGGTATTGATTTTAGAGGTCATAGAAGACTATGCATTATAACTATGAAAATAGTTTCCATATTCCAAATCTTACTATCTTTACTTTAAAATATGGTTCTGCACAAACATGGCAAGAGAGTGGGGAAGTAAACCAAGGCTATATAAACGTCCTACCGTTTGCCATATCATAAAGCCAGTGAAAAATACAATTTGTTTTTTAAACATAATTATAAAAGCAATAAAGAAAATATTTTGCAGGGTTCTTTTTTCTGTTCTGAGAGTACTAATTAAATTTTTTGGTTTCGTTTGATTTCCGCCTTTCCATGGTGAGAATCTGGGGAAAAGTTGAGGAACATTTTCAAAAAATAATTCATACTGATCCTTAAATTTTATTTTTAAGGTTTCTTCTTCTAAAGATATTATATGGTAATATTGAAAAATAAAAAATGTTGCTACTAGAGGAAGAATATGCCACATCCAAATTCCCCCAGCAAAAAACACTGTTCCAATGTATATAATAACATTACCACAGTATAAAGGATTTCTTGTTAAAGAATATGGGCCAGATGTACACAAATATGGAGCTCCAACATTTCTTGTTCTCGTTGCACCACCAGCATATCGGACAGCACTTATTCGTATGAATTCACCTGCTGCTATTAAGGATAATCCAATCATTATATATAGTTGTGATGGTTCAGAATAATAAATAATTAATAATACGATTGGAATAGGTGTGTAGCTGCGGTATTTAAAAAATAATTGTCGGATGTCCATTACTTTAAATCCTCAAGGATCATATTATTTATTTTTATAACAACCTCTAACGCATTTCGTGCCTCTACTCCATTAACAATTGGTTTTTCTTGCCCCTTAATTGATCCTATAAAATTTTTTATTTCTAGGCCTAACAAATCATGTTTTTCAAGATCAGGTTTTTGATAGGCGATATGTTTGTCTGTATTATTTTGTGTGAATGGCTCTGTCTTTAGTACACCTGGAATCAGACTTGGATCATTGGTTATACTATATATCTCTGTTTGTTCCATAAGTAAGTCTATTGTTGTATATAGATTTTCTTGAAATAATTTTATTTTTCTCACCCTGTCTTTGGCAACCCTGCTTGATGTGATACTAGAAACTGTTCCATTATTAAAACGTATTCTTGCATTGGCGATATCAACTGAATCAGTAATGATAGAAACACCACTGGCGTGGATACTTTTTACATCTGACTTTACTAGTGATAATAATATATCTATATCATGGATCATTAGATCTAAGACAACAGGGACATCGGTCCCCCTGACTGTATAAGGAGCTAGCCTTTGTATCTCTATAAATTTTGGATTTAGATCGTATTGTTCTAATACTCTTAGCGCAGGGTTTAGTCTTTCAATATGTCCAACTTGGATGATTTTATTTTTTGGTTTTGCTAGTGCAATTAAATCATCTGCCTGTTGAATTGTTTCTGTAATTGGTTTTTCAATAAAAACATGACAATTAAAATCTTCTATCGCCATTTTTGCTACATTATAGTGTGACTCTGTCGGGGTAACCACGGAAATACCATCACACAATTTCATTAGATCTGAAGGTTTATTATAGAATTTAGTATTATACTGTTTTGCTATTTCTTCCCCTCTGTTAGAATCAGTATCATAAACGCCAACTAAGTTTGTATCATCTTGAAAATGATAGTGTTTAGCATGATGATGCCCTAGGTGCCCTACTCCGATAACGCCAACTTTAGTTTTTTCAGATATCATATGTTTTCAAATTATCTGCATACTTTACAGTATAAAATTGTTGATATAATTGTGAAATCCCCATAAAAATTATTTATTGAAAAAACTTGCATTTAGCATCTAAATAAATCAATTTTAGGAGTAATTCGTAGGTAAAATCGGAGTTTCGTTATGAATAGCGACATAAAATCCGGGGTGGGGTTTATTATCCCGTTAGGGGCTATAATTGGTTTTTTTACTGCTCTTTTCCTCGGTGAACATCTATTAAGTATATGCATTGCTATTGCAGGCATATTAATATGGTTTTTATATATGGTGATAATGGAATTATCACCGCCTTCAAATCTGGGTAACCTGATAATGTTTTTCGGTATACTGCTATCGATTGGTGTATTCATGGGCTTTGGAGTAACACAGAATATGTGGGGAGGAATTGAGTTTGTCTCTGAAGGATCCCTTTTCGCATTGGTTGTGCTCTTTTTTTCTATTTTAACAGGGATGCTTTTCCGAAATCAGCCCTTTGTCCAGCCAGCTGGGCCAAGGAATAATCTTTCTGATCAGGAAAAAAGGTGGATAGAAAATGCTCTAAAAGATAATAATGTAAAGGCTGATGTCAATGATCCAAAGGTTATTGTAGTAAAGCAGGAAAGCAACGATAAAGAGAAAGATGTTTCTGCTGATGATCATAAATCTGAAAATGATCAATACAACAATCCTTATGTATACGCCTATCCTCCAGAATATTATTATGATGAGGATGATTACGAGGATGATTACGAGGATGATTACGAGGAATAATCACGTTTAATAAAAACATTTTTTATTTAAACGTTAAACTTAAAAAATATACAGTCGCCATCCTTCACTATATATTTTTTGCCCTCGGTTTTTGCTAAGCCTAGTTCGTACAAAGCATTTTCAGAACCGTGTTCAATCAGGTCACTATAGCTAAAAACCTCAGCCTTAATAAAGCCTCTTTCAAAGTCACTATGTATAACGCCTGCAGATTGTTTTGCAGTGGCTCCAATTGGAATTGTCCACGATCTTACTTCTGTTGGTCCTCCAGTAAAAAAAGTATGTAACCCTAAAAGATTAAAACTTGTTCGCGCTACTTTATTGAGCCCAGATTCATCTAGATTGTATTCTTTTAAAAAGACTTTTTCTTCTTGTGATGATAATGAAGATATCTCTTGCTCTATAGATGCGCATACTTTTATCATATCACTACCTTTAGACCTTGCATGATTTTTTAATAATTCTACATGTTTATTTTCTATATTATTAACAATGTCATTTTCACTTACGTTGGCAACATAGAGTATCGGTTTATTGGTTAATAAGTGAAATGATTTAATCGCCTTTGTTTCTTCAGCATCTAAATCAATAGTATTTGCCCACAAACCGTCTCCACAGTGTTTGATCAATTTTTCAATTATTTCTATATCAGATAATGNTTGTTTNTCACCNCTTTTAGCTTGGCGTTTAGTTTTTTCATGTTTTTTTTCTAATGTTTCAAGGTCAGCTAACAATAACTCGGTTTCTATTATTTCTGCATCTCTTAACGGGTTAATGGTGCCATTAACATGTGCAATATTTGAGTCATCAAAGCACCTAACAACATGGATAATTGCAGNNGTTTGTCGTATTTGTCCTAAAAACTGATTTCCAAGGCCCTCTCCTTTGTTAGCGCCCNGAACNAAACCAGCTATATCAATAAATTCAACCGTAGCGGGGGTTACTTTTTTAGGGTTGTATATATNTTTTAGTTTATCAAGACGTTTGTCAGGNAGGTTTACAATACCTACATGTGGGTCTATAGTACAAAAAGGGAAATTCTCTGNGGGGGNACTTGACCTTGTTAATGCATTAAAAAGAGTGGACTTCCCAACATTTGGTAGCCCTACTATACCACACTGTAAAGACATTTTAAAAAGAGTCTAAGGANGGGTCTTTTCCAAAGTCGTATACNAAATTATCAAAGATACCAACCTGAAGATTTTTAGCAGTATAGATTTTTTTATCATCAGCACTTATTTCACCATCAGCCCATATCATTGATTTAGACTTGGTGATTAATTTTTTTACGTCAATCTTATAAATTACTTTTTTGTGATATGGTCTTACTTGGCCTCGAAATTTTACATCACCTACNCCTAATGCCCGGCCTTTCCCNTTAGCCCCGCTCCAGGTTAGGAAAAACCCTACTAATTGCCACATNCCATCAAGNCCTAAACATCCTGGCATAACGGGATCGCCTTTAAAGTGACAATGAAAAAACCANGATTCATCNGTAATATCTAGTTCTGCAATAATTGAGCCTTTATCATAAGNCCCNCCAGTATTTTTTATATTTAATATTCTGTCNATCATCAGCATNGGNTCTAGAGGAAGTTTTGCNTTTTCTTGACCAAACATATCCCCATTCGCCATNGANAATAATTCTTCTTTATTGTATGTGTTTTTTAGTTCCATATAATCCTATTCCTCTTATTAGGCTTGTTTTTGATTAATTAAATTATTACGAATTAGTGAATTAAACATTTGAATCTATTTAGTTTTTATAATTCAGGTAAATTAGATNAGAAATAATGGAGGTAATATGTCTAAATGGGTTTTAATACTTGGTGCCTCTACGGGGCATGGTGGNGCCACAGCCATAAATTTAGCAGAAAAAGGNTATGGAATTATAGGGTTTCATTTTGATCGAGGGGAAACCAAAAAAGAAGCAGAAAAAACAATTTCTAAGGTAAAAGAATTAAACGGCGGCAGGTGTCATTATTGGAACACNAATGCGACATCGGAAGTGGCGATGGAAAAATATATTCCACAAATAAAAGAAATTATTGGTGATAACCATCTAAAACTATTATTACACTCAATAGCATTTGGGACAACGACTAATTTTTTTGGTGACAAACCAGTTACACAGCGCCAGATGGATATGACAGTACATGTAATGGGGAATTCAATATTATACTGGACTCAAAAATTATTAGATGAAAAATTAATTGGTAGAGGATCAAGGATATTAGGCCTTACTAGTGAAGGGAATTATCTTGCAATGGAAGGTTATGGACCAGTGAGTGTAGCAAAGGTTGCTATGGAGGCTATAATTAGGCAAATAGGTTGGGAGCTAGGAGAGATAGGAATAACTGCTAACGCTATCCAAGCGGGGATTACCCCTACGCGAGCTCTTACCAAAATAACTGACCGATGGGAAACCTGGGTTGAGAAGACAAAAAAAAGAAATCCTATGAGAAGAACGACAACACCACAAGACGTTGCTAATACTNTCAAGCTGTTATTAGAGCCAGAAGCAGATTTTATTAATTGTTCTATAATATATTGTGATGGCGGAGAGCATCGATCTGGTTCATTTTGATAATGCCTAATGTGTAATTAGGCATTAGGTTAATTTTTTTTATGTAAAGTCAGTTTTTCTTTTATTAATTCTACTAGTTCATGTGTGTCAGGCGAGGGAGATAAATCAAAACTATTTTTTGCCTCTCTTAAAGCATATTCCCACCAGCCTTTTTTTGTATATGATAGTGCTAGCTTAAAATGGGCAGTGCCAAGAACCTTAAATTGTTCTCTATTTAACTTACTATGGTCTGGTGGCAGCAGTCTACTTACCTCACGAAATTCTGTAATTGCTTCATCGATAAGACCTTTTTGTAAGTACCAGTTCCCCAGCGCCAAGTGACTCTCAGGGTCTTTTTCGCAGGCAATGCAAAACAATGCAACTAGCATCATTATTAATTGTTTTGTATGATGTTTATATAATTTCATAATTATATATGTATGAATATTGATGTTGATGCGTTCTAAAATCAAGAAGAAAATCTATCAATAGAAGAAATTATTTGATTAGCATTATGCTTTGGATCTTTCACAAAAAATTGAAGGATAATAATTGCTAATAATAGAGAAGCCCCTANTATGTAAAACGATAAAATATATTCACCTCTATTAACTAAAANCCCTATACNTATTATAAAAACTAAAGCAAATGGGGCCAGAAAAGAATCTATAAGTGCCATATAGGTTTTCTTATCTCGTTCTCCTGCAAAATCATATATTAGATTCATTGCTGATGGCATAAAAGAACCTTGTCCTGCTCCTATCGAAATAAAAACACCATACACCCAAAACATACTGGTTGCATTTATTGCTAATACCACGGCCAAAANATGAAANGAGTATGCGAACACCATACTAATCTTATGTCCGTACTTATCTCCGATATTGCCAAACAGATAACTGGCTATCCCCATTGAGGTTACGTTTAATACGGTAAATAAACCAACCTCACTAATATCAAAATTGAATTTATTTTGGCAATAAATAGCATATAGTCCCATTGCTGGTAGTGTTGCACAATAAAATATCCTTGAAAAAAGATATTTATGAAAATTAGGGTGATTATTAATTATTAATCTTGTTTCTAGTTTAAACTGCGAGTATGATCTTTTATAGTGCTCACGTTTTTTTTCTTTGTAAAAATAAAACATTATTGTTCCAAGAATGAGACTAGTAAATAATATAAAGAATCCATAACCAAAATTATTAGGGAAGGGAATATCTGTTATTAATAATTTTTTGAGGATAATACCTCCAGAAAATCCTCCNAGGCTATTAAAAGCAAACCCTATACCAAAAAATTTTCCTCTGAGAGATTTATTAGTGGTTTTATCTAAAAAATCTGCCCAAATAGGAACAATAATCCCTATTGATAATCCGTAAAGNATAAAAAAGAAAAAATAGATTTTCCATGCAAATGAACTTAGACCAAGGTTTGAAAAAGTAAATGTATAGCCCATAATAAATGTTACAATAACTATCGAACAGTGAACGCTAATAACTGCCTTTTTTAAGTTTACTATATTCCTACTAAGTGCTGCTGTTATTAGCATCGGNATTGCTATGAGAACTGAAAATATACCTGTTGATGATACAGCGATTGCTTCAGGCGCACCCAATTTTTTTAGAAACAATGGTACAACAGCATATACTGTATGAAAAGCAGCTCCAAAACCCCATAAAAATTCATGTATGATATTAAAAGTCTGATTATGATTATGATCTTTTAGATTGAGATCTTTCATTTGAATTTTCTTGTGTTANAATTGTCATAGAGGTTAGTAGTATCATTGCTCCAAGTAATTGGGNAAATGAAAGAGGNTCGCCTTTTATNANCCAATCAATAACTACAGCCGACAGTGGCCAAAACAGTTCAAAAAGCGTTGTATGTGAAGCAGGCAGTCTATTTAANCCATAATAATAAATAAATAAAGCAACCGTTCCAGTAGAGAATACAATTAGTAAAAGCATTTTCCATTGCGGGTATGATATATGACTATAAATAATANTCCAGTCTNAAAAAAGCANTATAACAATACCTGNAATAGTTGTTATGACTAGACGAAGAGCNNTAACCAAATTATAGGGCAAATAAATTAATGCCTGTTTCCCAAGTACGGTTGAACTACCCCAGCAGAAAGCAGCTAAAAGGGAAAATAATGCGGCAATCAGGGTATTATTATCCCAAACTGATAAAGGTTTATTACCAAATGTAACTAAGTAGCCTCCAATCATGGCAAACAGAGCCAAAACAAGATAACGCCTTGACAATTTTTCTTTTAGAATAATTGCTGCCAAAGAAACAGCGAACAAGGGTTGGAACTTTTGAAGGAGCACTACAATAGATAAATCAATATAACCAACATACCCTAATGCTTTTGTATAGAAGTATGTTCCACATATGCCNCCNAGGAATGAAATCCACAATAGAGAAACCCAACCTGTTTGGTTGAGCNTTTTTATTTTAACCCAATATTTGTNTAAGAGTGGAATAAACAATAAGCTTCCAATACCATGCTCTATTGTTATAATTAACAGTGGCGATAAAGAATAAAGTGATTGTCTTAAGAAAGCATCTACACTCCATAAAAGAGCAGCAATAATGATTGCTAAATATGGTAGGTATTTTTTCATATGTTAGTATTTAAGTAGTTATCAATAAAAGATTAGGTTATCTAAGCTGATCCGCCAATAATTGAAATATCATTAATATCGATACCTAGAGATTTTGTTGCATGCTCCCAAAGTTTTTCTGATGGGNAATCAAATAATAAATCAATATTAGAAGTTTGTAGTAACCANTCTCCATTCTCAATCTCTCGTTCAAGTTGCCCTGCGCTCCAACCAGAATGTCCAAAAAANANTTTATACTTTATATTTACATTTTTACCAAATTTCCCGATGATGGATTCTTCGCTTGAAATAGAAATTTTGCTAGTTATAGGAATAGTATTATTGTTTTTAATGTTGTTAGTATGAAGAACAACAATTTTTTCTATTAATACAGGACCACCAAAGTAAGTTTTTATATTAGTATCTTCCAGTTGAATTTCCCCCGCTGGTTCTATTTTTATAAGGCTTTCAAGTTCTTTATGGTTTATAGATTTATTTATAATTAATCCCATTGCGCCTTCTGTATTATGTTCACAAATATAAACCACGGATTTTCCAAATAGGGTGTCATTCATATGTGGGACAGAAATAAGCAAATGATTTTTTAAGGTATTCATAGTGGATTTACTTTTATACTAGCTATAAGTCTTAATCAATATATAGAGATTGTTTAAGAGCTTTGGTGCTGGTTTATTATTAGGTGTAATATACAGGATGCCTAAAATTAAAAAAACATCCAACAATGAAAAATCTTTAAAAAATATTGTTGTAAAAGGTGCCCGCCAACATAACTTAAAAAATATCGATGTTATTATCCCTAGAGATAAATTAGTAGTAATTACTGGCTTATCTGGTTCTGGAAAATCATCATTAGCGTTTGACACAATATATGCAGAGGGGCAACGTCGTTATGTAGAGTCACTTTCTACCTATGCTAGGCAATTTTTAGGTCTTATGGAAAAACCTGAATTAGACACAATAGATGGTCTATCTCCTGCTATTAGTATTCAACAAAAAGCTAATGCCAGAAATCCAAGAAGCACTGTTGGTACAGTAACTGAAATACATGACTATTTACGATTATTTTTCGCTCATATCGGTCAGCCTCATTGTTGGAAATGTGGGAGGGTAATTAAAAAACAGTCTGTACAACAAATAGTTGATACGATATTTAAGCTTAGACAAAAAACAAAGATTTATATATTAGCGCCAATTATTCGAGGGAAAAAAGGTCAGCATAAAAATTTACTACAGCAAATAAAAAAAAGGGGGTTTCTAAGAGTAAGAATTAATGGTCAAATACACAAAGTTGATGATTCTATTGATTTAGACAAAAATAAGAAACATACAATAGAAATTCTTGTTGATAGATTAACTGTTGAAAAGAAAATGTGTGAACGAATCACCGAGTCTGTTGAGCTTGCATTAAAATTTGGAGAAGGGCTTATAGCGGTGCATGAGTTAAATGGCGATGAGCATATTTATAGTGAAAATTTTGCCTGTGCTAATTGTGAAATAAGCTTAGATGAATTATCACCAAGAATGTTTTCATTTAATTCTCCCTTTGGGGCTTGTAAAAAATGTGAAGGTATTGGATCTCATATGGAGGTTAATCCTGATATAGTTGTACCAGATAAAAATAAATCCCTAATTCAAGGTGCTATAGTCACCTTGGGGGAGCAGCCTAGGGGAAACTGGTACGGGAATATATTAAAAAGCCTTTCAAAACATCTCGATTTTAGTTTTTCTACACCTTGGATAAAACTTGATAAAGATATCAGGTATGTTCTTTTATATGGTTCGGGTCAAAAGAAATATAAAATGCACTATAGCTCTGATAGATGGACAGGTACCTATAATGGTGGCTGGGAAGGAGCTATCCCAAATCTAATCAGGCGATATAAACAAACTAAGTCCAATAGTATAAGAGAGTGGATTGAGCAATTTATGAGTATGAGAGCTTGTTCGTCATGTGTTGGGACTAGGCTTAAAAAAGAAAGTAGAGCTGTATTAATAAATAAAAAAAACCTTGGGGACATATCATCTATGTCTGTTAATCAATTACAAATATTTTTTAATAATATTGAATTAAGTAAAAAAGAACAACAAATTGCAGATCAGATATTAAAAGAGATAAATCAAAGGCTTTCATTTTTAAATAATGTAGGGCTTGGTTATTTATCATTAAATCGTTCAGCTATAACATTATCTGGTGGAGAGTCACAAAGAATTCGTTTAGCAACTCAAATAGGGTCACAATTAATGGGTGTTTTGTATATACTTGATGAACCATCAATTGGTTTGCATCCCAGAGATAATTCTAGACTACTATCAACATTAAAATCATTAAGAGATATTGGGAACTCTATTATAGTTGTCGAGCATGATAGAGACACTATGGAGGCAGCAGATTATATTATTGATATAGGACCGAAGGCCGGGAAATTGGGTGGGGAAATTGTTTTTTCAGGAGAGCCTAAAAACATAGCAAGGTCAAAAAAGTCATTGACCGGACAATATTTATCTGGGAATAAAAATATAAAAACTCCAAAAATGAGAAGAAATACTGGTCATTCATATATAGAATTAAAAGGTGCAAAAGGTAATAATCTAAAAAATGTTAACGTTAATTTCCCGCTTGGAACATTGATCACCATTACTGGAGTATCTGGGAGCGGTAAAAGTACACTTATTAACGAAACACTTTATCCAATACTTGCTAGCTCTTTAAGCGGTTCAAGGGTTTACCCATTAGAATATTCATCAATCAATGGCGTGCATTTTATTGATAAGATTATACAAATTGATCAAAAACCCATTGGGAGAACGCCCAGATCAAATCCTGCTACCTATACAGGATTATTTACTTTTGTCAGGGATTTATTTTCTAAGCTACCTGATTCAAAAATAAAAGGATATAAGCCAGGTAGATTTTCCTTTAATGTAAAGGGCGGGCGTTGTGAGTCTTGTGCAGGAGATGGAATAATTAAAATTGAAATGAATTTTTTGCCAGACGTGTATGTAACATGTGAAGTTTGTAATGGCAATCGCTATAATAGAGAGACTTTGGAAATAAAATATAGGGGAAAATCTATTGCAGATGTATTGGACATGGATGTTGATGAAGCATTAAAATTTTTTGAAAATATCCCATCAATTACAAAAAAATTGAAAACTTTACAGGACGTTGGTCTAGGTTATATACATCTAGGGCAACAAGCTACAACTCTATCAGGGGGTGAGGCTCAAAGAGTAAAACTATCTACTGAATTATCAAAAATGAGTACTACAAAAACGGTTTATTTACTTGATGAGCCAACAACAGGCTTACATTTTGAAGACATAAGAATATTACTGCGAGTGTTACAAAAATTAGTTGACCGAGGTAATACTGTGATTATTATTGAACACAATTTGGATGTAATTAAATCATCAGATTGGGTTATAGATCTGGGGCCTGAGGGTGGTGATGATGGGGGGGAAGTGATCGCTACGGGGACGCCTGAACAGATAATAAAAAACACAAATTCTTATACGGGAAAATTCTTGAATGAGATTATTAATCCATAGTTTTATTATAAATAAACAATATCAGCAGGCTTGGTGTGGACAATTTGAGATTGTATTTTTAGGGTCTGAATTAATACTATTTATTTACTTTTGCCTATATGACTGAAATACATATTACTGACCCCACTCCTTTTGAAGAAGATATTATAGTCGAAAAATCGCTTCGGCCTATAAAATTTGAGGAATTTATTGGTCAGAAAAAGTTAGTTGAAAATCTAAAGCTATATATAGATGCTGCAAATGGCCGGGAAGATGCATTAGATCATGTTCTTTTATTTGGACCCCCCGGGCTAGGGAAGACAACGCTAGCAAATATTATTTCAAAAGAATTAAATGTGAATATAAGACAGGCATCTGGCCCGGTAATTGATAGAGCTGGAGACTTAGCTGGAATGATAACAAACATTCAAAATAGGGATGTTTTTTTTATTGATGAGATTCATAGGCTAAATAGTGTGGTTGAAGAGTATTTATACTCAGCAATGGAAGATTATAAGATTGATATTATTATTGATAAAGGCCCAAGCGCACGAAGCGTACAGTTAAACATTGAACCCTTTACTCTCGTTGGGGCGACTACTAGGCTAGGGAATCTTACCTCACCATTGCGTGATAGGTTTGGCATTGTTTTACGAGTAGATTATTATGAGCCCGAAGATTTGTTTCATATAATTTGTAGATCAGCAGATATACTTGATGTTAATATCGACGATAAAGGAGCGATGGAACTGGCAACTAGAAGCAGAGGCACTCCTAGAGTCGCAAATCGGATCCTAAGAAGAGCTAGAGATTATGCTCAAATAAAAGCAAAAGGTAAAATAACTTATGATGTGGCAAATAAAGCTCTTGATCAGCTAGGTGTTGATGAACATGGACTTGATAAAATGGATCGCAGCATATTGGAGATATTAATTGAAAAATTTTCTGGTGGCCCGGTAGGAATAAAATCTTTAGGAGTAGCTATTGGTGAAGATCCCTATACTATCGAAGATGTTTATGAGCCATTTTTAATAAAGCAGGGATTCATGCAAAGGACCTCTAGGGGTAGGCTTGCTCAGAAATCCGCATACGAACTATTAGGTAAACCAATAAAAAATAATCAAAAGGATTTATTCAATGATTGAAAAAAAGAAAAAATATAAACTTGGAGATTTTGACTACCCATTACCAAAAAAATATATTGCCCAATATCCTGGTAATAAACGTGATCAATCTAAGCTAATGGTGGTGAACAGGGAAGCCAAGACAATAGAACACAAAAAATTCAGTAATATTACAGACTACCTAAGAAAAAATGATTTATTGATATTAAACAACACTAAGGTTTTTCCTGCTAGGCTTTTTGCTACAAAAGATCGTACGGATGCTAAAGTAGAAGTGTTTTTACTTAGAGAGCTAGCACAAAATCTTTGGGAAGTTATGGTCAAGCCAGCAAGAAAAGTCAGAATTGGTAATAAGCTGGTTTTCACGCCAAAGCTTATGTGTGATGTTATTGATAATACTGTTTCTGGTGGCAGGGTAGTTCGTTTTGAATCAGAAAGTCAAACAGAGCTTCATGATATTATTGATCGCATAGGTACCTCGCCACTTCCGCCGTATATAACAAGAGACCCAGAGCCAAGTGATAAGAAAAGATATCAGACAGTATATGCTACTGAGCGAGGTGCCGTTGCAGCTCCTACAGCCGGCCTTCATTTTACTAATGGATTAATAAATAGACTCAAAAAGAAGGGTGTGAAAATAGAATACATCACTCTGCATATTGGTTTGGGGACATTTAGGCCTGTACAGGTAGAAGATTTAAATAGACATCAGATGGACTCTGAATATTTTGAAGTTTCTACAAAAACAGCTATGGCAATTAATGAAGCACGGAAAAAACACAGAAAAATTATGGCTATCGGGACATCCACGATCAGAGCCTTAGAAACGGTAGTGGTTTCTGGATTTATGGTGTCACCAAAGCGAGGCTGGACTGATAAGTTTATTTATCCACCCTATGAATACAAGATGGTAGATTCGATGGTAACAAATTTTCATATGCCAAAATCTACACTTATGATGATGGTGAGTGCTTTCGCTGATATTAATCTATTAAAAAAGGCATATAAAGAAGCGAGAAAACATGATTATAGATTTCTGAGCTATGGTGATGCAATGATAATTATTTAATAACAAAAGCATAGCGAAAAAATTGGTTAAGGTTTCTGCAATTATACCAGCTGCTGGGTCTGGCTCAAGATTTGGAGAAGAAAAACAATTTAAGATTCTAAGGGGGAGACCTCTTTGGGCTTACACATTAGATCCATTTATAAAATCAAGTTTAATTAATGAAATAGTATTTATCGTCCCTGAAACATACATAAACACAGTTCAATCTTCAGAAAGTTTCATAATAGCTTCAAAAAAAAAGGAAATCAAAGTAATTCCTGGTGGCTCTAAACGAACTGATTCGGTTTTAAATGGACTTTATTCAACAAAAAAAACAAATGGCCTTGTATGCATTCATGATGCTGCTAGGCCCTTTATAAGAGAATCATTTATAACTGAAACGGTTAATTCATGTAAGGATTTTGATGGGGCAGTTTTAGCAATCCCGAGTGTTGACACCATTAAAATTGTTAAAGATGAAATTGTTAATAAGACTATTGATAGAGCTATAATCTGGATGGCACAGACCCCACAAACCTTTCACCGGGACAAACTTTTAGATGCATTCAAAAATAATATTAATGTTCACGTAACTGATGAGTCTACTCTAATGGAATTGAGCGGATATTCAATTAAAATTATTTATGGAGATGCTGAAAATTTCAAAATCACTAATAAACTTGACTGGGAATTGGCAAAAATAATAGTTAGTAGAAAATAGAATATGATAAGAACAGGAATAGGATATGATATTCATAAATTAAAGGAAGGGCTACCTCTCTTCATTGGTGGTATAAATATTAAATCATTATTGGGTTCCGTAGGACATTCTGATGGCGATGCATTAATTCATGCAATTGCAGATTCTTTATTAGGTGCTGCCGGGTTAGGTGATATTGGAAAATTTTTCCCTAGTGATGATGAAAAATGGAGAGATGCACAAAGTAATATATTTTTATCTGAAGTAAAAAGAATGATAGTACAAAAAGGATATCAGATATCTAACATAGATTGTACCATAATTATACAAAAACCCAAATTGCAAAAATTTGTTCCTGATATTAAAAAAAATATTGCAAAAATATTGAATATTTCTGAAGAATTGTTATCAATCAAAGCTACTACGACGGATCATTTAGGCGTTATAGGTAAGTCAAAAGGTTGGTCAGTAATTGCGATAGCAACAATTTATAAAAATGATGAACAAAGTAATAATTAATTCGAACGCAAAAGTAAATATTGGACTAAAAGTTTTAAAGGATAGGGAAGATGGATATCATGATATAGTTACTGTTTT
>PAVC01000030.1 GCA_002713885.1 Fidelibacterota bacterium | reverse complement strand
GTCAGAGTTGATGTCAATCGTATCTTCATAANTATTGTCTCCANTTATATGTTCAATTAGTTCTTGAGGTGTAACATTTTCATAGCAGTTAAAATACCAAATTCTTTTTACAAGGGTTGAGTCAATTACAAANGGATTAACAATATCATCCTGATAACTNGCAATNGATAATGTTCTTGCTAATTCGATATCATCAACTGGATCCTGCNTNTGCCATAAATTCAGAAAATCTTTTTGCTCTTCAAAAAAATTATGATCAGCCTCATCATTATAGATAGTGAAAAAATAAAACATGCCTCGAGCAATGTTACCCTTGACAACTTCTCTTGGTTCAAATTTACCATTGTNATTATCTACTTCAGAAAACTCATCAATATATTGACTAGGAATACTCGTTTCATAATAATCAAAACGCCACCATTTATCTGTATCATTATCATCAATTTCTGCATAGGGTTTATTCCCACGAGATGAGTTTACATTTCCTCTGCAGGGGTATAGATGGTGCAAATCACTTTTTTGAGGTTCAGAGCCTGCGCCCATACTTTGAGGCCATGAATGTTCACAATTCATGTTTTGTGCGTTAGTTTGTGGNCNTGGGTCNTGATTTGGATCAATTGTAATGGTGTAGTTAGTATANATTCCTTTTAAAGTATTATCATCCTCTAAATCAATAATTGAATACATTACATCTCTCGCCTGATTGTAACCAAGTGTTGTGCTTGTTTTATAGTTTGTATTTAAATAATCAAATAGATTTACTCTGGTTAATCCAGGCCCTATGATTGTTTGAGAAATCAAAAATTCAAAAATGAGCCAAATAAATAAAATTATTTTATACATCGTCTGGAATCTAATTTTTTCTGCACAAACAAAAAAGATTCACAATCAATGATAATTGTTAAGTTAAAAATCTAACTATCTTAATGTTTAGTTAAATAATAATTATTTAAATTTATGCATGGCTGAATCTGAGACGAAGTCTTTTGAACCTATATTTAACAATCCATTGGGAAATTCACCAGGATTAACAATAAATGATTTAAATCGTTATTTACCAGCTATTCAAACAATAGAAGATATTTCTATGAATGCTGAAGAAATGAA
This sequence comes from Fidelibacterota bacterium, assembly GCA_002713885.1. GTDB lineage: Bacteria > Fidelibacterota > Marinisomatia > Marinisomatales > UBA1611 > TMED80. Next base: position 12,698 of record PAVC01000030.1, on the reverse strand, counting down.
AGAAGGTCTTTTCCTTTCGGAAGGTTCAGAGGGCTTAAAAAAACTGCCAGACCAATGTATAGATTTAATCATTACAGAGCCACCTAGAGAACCATGGGTAGATATAGATAATCGTGGCTCTCAAATGACACTAAAAGAATATTATGAGTGGAATCAAAATTGGTTATCAGAAGCGCACAGAATTTTAAAAAATACTGGAGGTATTTATCTGATTTGTGATTGGCATTATTCTAGTATGTATTATGGATTACTAAGTAATGAGTTTATTATACAAAATCGTATTACTTGGTATAATAGATCAGCAAGAGATAAATCACAAACGCCAACATGGAAAAATCAATCAGGTGATATCTGGTTTGTAACAAAAAACGAAGATTTTTTGTTTAATAACCATGCTGTTAGTTTAAAATCAGAAAGAGGAAACCTTATTCATGACAGGGATAAAAAATCTCAAAATAATTTTTGGTTTGATATTCCTGCAGTTAATAATCAGGATGCGCGTTTGTCAGATAGATTATATGCCAAAATATTAGAGGCAAGTAGTTTTAAACTAAATTGGATATTAGATCCTTTTATGCGTAATGGTGATGTGGGTGTAAGCGCTAAGAAAATAGGTAGACGCTTTATTGGTTTTGAGACCAATAAGGATTTATTACTTTTATCTATGAAAAGGATAGATCAAAATAATTAATAATAATGGATTTTATAGATCAAATAAAACAAGATATGTATAGTGCTATGAAGTCTGGTGATAAGATNAGAACCAACATANTTAGAACACTATTATCATCACTTAAAGAAAAACAGATTGAAAAAAAAGACAGTTTAAATGAAGAGGAATATTTTGGTGTAATTAAAAGATTCGTAAAACAGCTCAAAGAAGCTGCTGATGCTTATCAGAAAGCTGGAAGATTAGAGCTAGCTGAAAAAGAAACGTTAGAATTAAATATTCTTAAAAAATACCTTCCAGAAATATTTTCTGAAGAACAAACTCTTAATTTAGTTAAGGAAGTTATTGCTCAAACTTCAGCAAATAATCTTTCTGATATGGGGAAAGTTATGTCTGCTGTTATGCANCAAAGCAATGGGAAAGTAGATGGGGGAATTGCTAATAGGTTAGTTAAAGAACTATTACAATAAATGAGTTGGTTTCTAGATGGCCTTGCTTTTTTATATATGCTACTTAATGGTACACTCGGTTTTACTAGAGGATTAGTAGATGAATTAGGTAGATTGATCGGCTTGGNAATATCAATATTAGTAGCAATTAGCCAGACAGTAAATATTTCTAATCTAATACTAGATAAAATAGATTTAGAGCCTTGGTTAGCCGTTTTTATAGCTTTTAGTAGTGTTTTTGCAGTTATACTAATATCTAGCAGGTTAATAACGAGACTATTTCAAATCGCTCTTCTTTCAAAAGCAAATATTTGGTTAAATAGCTTATTGGGGTTTTTATTCGGGATGCTTAAAGGTTTTTGTATTATAACAGTTTTTGTTTGGTTACTAATTATTTTACCTTTGGATAAATGGACTAATATAATAGAACAAAACTCAAAAATTTTTCATACCACAACCAATTTTCGTAGTAGTATAGTTAATTTTTTTGGCTGGGAAGACCCGATAAATTATAGTGAAAATTTTATAAAAGATTTGGTGCAGCCATAATGCCTAAAATTTCACAGAGNACAATTGATAGAATTAGAGATCAAGCTGATATAGTAGATATTATCTCACAAGAGGTAAAACTAAAAAGAAAAGGAGTTAACTATTTTGGTGTTTGTCCATTCCATGATGAAAAAACACCTTCTTTTAGTGTGTCGCCATCTAAACAGATATATCATTGTTTTGGATGTGGAAACGGAGGAAATGTTTTTACATTTTTAATGGAATTTCAAAAGTTAACTTTTTATGAAGCAGTTAAATCATTAGCTGATAGATATAATATAATTATTGATGCAACTCAAAAAGATTCTAGTTTTAGTGAGTACTCTTTTTTATATGATCTTCATGAAAAAGCAGCAATGTTTTTTCAAAACAATCTATTTTCTGATTCAGGTGAAAAACCTATGAAATACTTGCATGATCGGAATTTAAATAAAGAAACTATCAAAAAATTCCGTATCGGATTTGCAATTAAAAGTTGGGACAATCTATATAATAAAATAAAAACGGATGGCTCTGAAAATGATTTAATGAAATCAGGCCTGCTTATTCGATCTGATAAAGGAATTTTTGATCGTTTTAGATCAAGAATAATTTTTCCAATTTTTCATCAATCGGGGAAAGTNATTGCCTTTGGTGGTAGAGATTTTGAAGACAATGACGCTGCGAAGTATTTAAACTCACCTGAGACAGCATTATATCAGAAAAGTAATACATTATATGGATTGCATGTTACTAAAGAGGATATCCGAAGATCTGGATATGTAATTCTAGTTGAAGGCTATATGGATCTTTTACAATTATACCAGGCAGGAATAAAATCTGTTGTTTCAATATCAGGGACCTCATTAACGCGAAACCATGCAAATATGTTATCTAAATTAGTTAATAAAGTGATATTGCTTTATGATGGAGATTCTGCGGGAGGTAATGCTACTGTACGTGCTGGATTTATTATATATCAAGCTGGTATGGAAGCGCACGTTGTTCAGCCACCAAATAATTTGGATCCTGATGATTGGTTATTAAAGAGTGGNTCTGATGAAATACAATTAGCAATNGATCATCCTAGAGAATTTCTTGATTTTCATATCGATCTTCATAATGCTACTGATTTAAAAGGTACTGATAGAAGAGACTATTTACATAATATTTTATCAAATATGAACGAAATACAAGATACTATAATAAAAAATGAATTAATTAAAGATTTATCAGAGAGATTTAAGATTAAGGAAATAGAATTATTAGAAATAATAAATGCAAAAAAGATTTATAAAAAAGAGCAAGTTGCCAGTGACAATACTCATAATATTGAATTTACGTCTAAAGTTCACAGAGCGGAACTAGAGCTTATTAAAATCTTGATTCATTCAAATATAGAAGACAGAAGAGAACTGAAAAAATTAATTCGTGTTGATATGTTTTCTCACAGATTACTTATAAAGATTGTAAGTAAAATAATGACGGATGAACTAATAGAAACATCAAAACTCATAGAATATTTTCCAGATAAAATAGAGCGAGAACTATTGTCAAAGTTGTTAATTGATGATAAAAATAGTGTGTTATCTGAACAAATTGTTATTGACTGTCTTAGAACCTTAAAATCAGTACCGATAAAGGATAAGATAAATAAGCTTCGTGATATAATACAAAGCAAAGAATTGTCCGGACGAAATACTAGTGAGGAACTAAAGGAAATAATGAGATTACAAAATAAACTTAGTGGGGACCTAGATTGAGAAATTGGTTTTTCATTCTTATTTTTTCAACCCTTCTAGGAAATATGAATGCGCATCAAGTACAGCTTGTAACATATCATGAAAAAACCAATGGTATTCTAATTAGAGTTGTTGTTAGTAATGTTCCTGAAGTAAATAATATTGCGGCTTGGGTTGGACAAGAGAATTGGTTCTATTTAACGTTAAATGAATCAGTATTTGCAGATAATGTCTTAGAAAATCTTAAAGCAAAATCGCCTTTATTAGAAATCGAAGGCATTCAGAATAAGGAATCTGTTCAATTAGGATTTTTAATGGAACATTTCATATCAGATTTTGAAATATTTCATTCTCCTTCAAATCGAGTTTTTTTAATTCACATATGGCATGAGTTAGATGGCGGAAGCATTGCGGATATAAAAAGTTCAGAGGAAAAAAATAAAAATAAGATATTTTCATTATCCAATCAAGATTCAAAAGGAAAACCATTTTATGAATCTTTTGTAGATGCGCGTGAAAAATACGGTCCAGAAAAATATTTTGTCTGGTATAATAATTGGTACAGTACTGAAGACAAAATAGATAGCAGTAAAAAAGAGAAAAAAGATAGTATGGACATATGGGAAAAGCATTGGTCTGGAACTCAAAAAAACAAACCAGAACTTACAAGTATATATGGACCTTCATTGCCAAGTAATACAGAAACAAACAAAAATGATAAAAAAAACATTGTGGTTAATAAGGAACCGTCTGTTATAAAAAAGGAAGANAAGAAGCCTAAAAATAAAATGGTAGATANTGAGCCTAATAAAAATNTTTCAGAATTAAAAAATGATATTGCAAAAAGAAAGAAAAAATCTGATGAAAGAAAAAAGGAAAACACTTCAAATAAATCTTCTGTTTCTGATGTAAAAGCTCAACAAAAATACATTAATAAAGGAAGCAGTGAAGATTTAGCAGCATATGCTATAGAACCTAACCTAGAAAAAAGGAAAACATATTTAAAAATTGGGTGTGACCTAGCCAATGTGTATGTTTATCTTGATGGGAGAAAGNTTGGAAAAACACCTTTATCAAAAAGACTCCTGGTTTCANCTGGATGGCATAGAATAAGAATTGATGTNCCTGGAGCAANAAAGTTTAACAAATCAGGCATACCTTTACCAGACTATAGAGATGTCTACATTACAAAAGGTAGAACACAAAAAGTCACATTTAAATTCTTGAATAAAACGGAAAAACCTGGTTAAAAATGCCGGACTTTGTTTTTTTTATAAAACAATTTTTTAGGTTGATCCAGTGGTTTTTTTTCTTATCCTTTCTAATTGGTCAAGGCCAATCAAAAATCGTTCATGCTGATATAATATCTGAACCTGATAAGGTTGAGATCACATTTATTTTTGATGAAATAATTGACAGAGATGATGTGTCTGGATGGATAGATAGAAATAATTATTTTACGCTTAGTCTATTTAATGTATCTATGGGTTCTAAGGATATATTTAGTAAAAAATATAATTATCCTCTTATTTCTGTTGAAACAGCAGATACAGATGAATCAGTACAAATTATTTTTAATACTGCTCGCGTGCTTGATTCTTACCAACTTATACGCCATTCAAAAGGAAAAAATTTATTGGTTGTACTTAATTATCTAAATGAAGAAAAACAATTGCATAAAGAGGAAGGTGAATTAGTACAATCATTTATTGTTGAAGAATTACCGGATACTTTTGATATAATGAAAGATAGGTGGCGTCATCCTAAGACATGGAAGGATGCTAGAGAACGCTCCAGTATTAGAATATTATGCGACACTGAAGAGTTGCCTATTTATGTGGACAATCAACTTGTCGGAAAATCGCCTTTAGAATATGCTGTTGATGTACTTCCTGGTTGGCATCAGGTTGGGTATTTCCCAACTGATCCAGCACTCACTCCAGCTCCAAGATCACCAAAAGAAAAAATGATGGATAATATATTGAGGATGGGGATTTTAGATGTTTATGTTGAAGAGGGGAAAGAACAAGAAATTGTTTTAAACTATCAAAATCTTGATCAAGATGTACTAGCATTTCAACGTAGTATAACTGCCGGAAGTTGGATTGGTTTTAGTCTGTTTTTTCTTTTAATTATGTTAATTAGCTGGGGTATAGCATAATAAAGAAATATTTTTATGGACTAATTATAGTCCTTTTTATTAGTTCCTTAAATAATTTTATTATAGCTCAAACGGAAACCAAGAAAACTCGATCTAAAAAACAATTAGTTAATAAAATAAAATACTATAGTTATTGGAACCCTTATCGAAGAAAACTAGATGGTCAAAATAGTCGTGATTTTTTTATTTCTACCCCGTATTATGAAGCAAAAAAAAATAAAAAAGGGAAATTAAAATCTGTCGCAAAATTTGATAATAAAGGTGAAAAAATTGATTCATGGCACTTAGTATGGAATCGTAAAGGNACACGCTCTGAGTATAGTNTAAAATTTCATCAATATGGTGTAATTACAAGATTAGATAGNTTATTATTTTCTCATAAACTAAGTGANGTTAAGCCAGGGTGGAGAGCTAAGGTAAAAAGTAAAAAAGATGGCAGGCCCTTACGTTTTGATATTTATGATGAATTTGGTATTAGATACTATTTTTACAGATTCCATTATAAACAGCGATCAGATTCGATATTGTCTATGGAAACAATACAGTCTTCGTATTTTCGATCGGATAGTTCANTAGTAGGAAGACATCTCTTATTTATGGAAAATGGAGAATGGTTAAGAGAGATACACTATAAAAACTCTAATGATGAGCTTGAGCAGATCTCCAAATTTGATGTTTCTTTAGAGAAAGAAGAAACAGTGAAAACCACATTAGATAGTGATGGTCGCGAGATTGAGAGTAGAATAATACAACTATCATATCCAGACAAATATTCATATAGTTTTGAATGGAAGCCTGACACTATTATGATAGTTGAAGATATTAAAATAGAAAAAGATACTACAATTACGTATATCAGTCCTGTACTTGCTAGCACTTGGTATGGATTGCCTTTAATCGGAGAAGCNTCACTTAGTCCCGATCCAATTTATCCATCTTATGGTTTTTTCTTTGCACCAAGAGGGAATATGGTAATTAAAGGGAAAAAGTATAGCCTAGGTATGGAGGTAGTNTCTTATAATATACCAATAAAGGACTCAACTGGTTTTTTTATTAGCGGTGTTGGTGCTTTTGCAGCAGCACAATATAATTTAAATTATAATTCAGATTGGATACCNCAAAATGTCGANGCAGCTTTAAGATTTGGAGGAGGTATGCTCGCTTCAGGATATGGATTATCACTTAGTGGATCTTTCGGCTACCATTTTTTACCTAGTCGATATTATTTAGGCGTATATGCTCAATCCATAATAGCCTTTAATGAAATAAATGATGGTAACATTTCTGGGTGGGGGAGCTTAGGTTTATCATTTGGAGCAAATGTGGGTGATATTAACCCTGATCTATTAAAACCGTATAAAGATAAATTAGATGAAGAAGCATTAGTTTTCAATTTAGTTAAAGAGATCGCTACTAAATCAAATATTGTTTTCACTATCGACAATCCTGTAATTGTGGATNCAATAATCTCCGAATTTTATTTACCGCCAGATGCTTTTAATGGNTTTACGATTAGGACACCATTTTCTTTNAGCATTGGTTCAATAGATTTTAACATTGTATTAGAACATCTAAAATATGCATTTGATCAAAAAGATATTAATGATNCAGATTATGAAGGTGACGCATTATTTTTTGGCACAAATATAGTTCTCGATAATCTGTTGAAATTCGGTGGTGAAAATTTTGGAAAATCTATTCTGGTTGAAATCGGNTCATATCACAGTGGTTTCGGAATATGCACTGGTTTAGNGCTGGACTATCATTTTAGTCGAATCCCATTTTTTATTCACAGTTATGGAAAATTATATGGACTNCCTAATGAAGAAATTTTTACCGGATGGTTTAGTNTGGGATTAGGTGTGGGCATTGATTTAGAAACTTTATTTTTATCTTCAAAAAATGAAGAAAAGAAAAATCAGAAATAGTATTTGAAAAAGAAACATTAAATAAAGGTATAATAATGAAACTAATTTTACTCCGGCATGGAGAAAGTAAGTGGAACTTGGAAAATAGATTTACTGGATGGACTGATGTTGGTCTTACTTCAAAAGGGGAAGAAGAGGCTAAAGACTCAGGGGTATTATTATCCAAAGAAAATATAGAAATTGATATGGTTTATACATCAGTCTTAAANAGAGCAATTAATACTATGAACATTTGTATAAAGCAGATGAATAAAAAAAATATTGAAACGATTTATAGTTGGAGGCTTAATGAACGTCACTATGGAGCCTTACAGGGGCTGAATAAATCAGAAACAGCTCAAAAATATGGAGATAAGCAAGTATTGACCTGGCGTAGAAGCTATGATATCAGACCTCCTCAGCTNGATTGGGATGATGACCGTCATCCTAGGTTTGATGAAAAATATAATACTTTGAGTAAAAAAGAANTTCCTTCCTCAGAATGTTTAAAGGATACGGTATCAAGATTTTTACCATATTGGAAAAAAACAATTAGCCCTCAAGTNAAATCTGGGAAACATATAATGATTGTAGCACATGGGAATTCACTAAGAGCCCTGGTAAAACATTTAGATAAAGTTTCTAATGAGGATATTGTCGGTTTGAATATTCCTACTGGTATACCCTTAGTTTATGAATTGGATCAAAACCTAATTCCTATAAAACATTACTATCTAGGTGACCAAGAAAAAATATCNGNNAAAATTAAATNTGTCGCAAACCAGGGTAAATCTAGATAAGAATAATATTAATTAGTCTGATAAGAGACTAATTACATTCTCTAGTTTACCATCTATTTTGTGGTAGGGTTTAATATTAAGTATCTTTGCAATTAGGGGATAGATATCAATATTGTTTATACTAGTAATAGTATAATTTTTTTTAAACGCAGGCCCTTGTGCAAAAAATATTGCCTGCATACTTTGTAAATCATTGTCATAACCATGTGCAGCTTTAGAATAAAAATAATAGCTACCTTCAAGATTATCTTTAAGTATTGTCCATCCTTCTTTTGCCACGACCAATATTTCTTTTATCCGGTGATGATTTTTAAAATGCCATTTTTGAGGTATATCTTCTTTTTTATATACATCAATATTGGGTAACTGCTTTAGTTTTAAGTAAGATTTCNCCATTTCATTATTATCATCACTATATAATAATGTATATGGTCCGGATCCTTCCAATTTAATTTTTTTTGTATCAATATATTTACTNAGTACTATTTTTTTTGTTTTATCAATNTCTGTCATTCCATGATCACTAACTATTATAACATTTAATTTCTGATAAATTTTTAAGGTTTTCATTTTATTAATTATATTACCAATAGTTCTATCAACCGACTCTACCATTCGTTTATTTTCGTTACTCTTGGGGCCATATTTTTGTCCGGTATTATCTGGCTCATGAAAATATAGCATAACTAACCTAGGGCGATTTTCTATAGGCATATTAAACCACTTAGTTACTGAATCAATCCGTGCATCAAAGGATTGTTTTTGGTCATACTTTTTCCATATTGATGGGTAATGCCCGCCAGCTTGAGCTTCTGAACCTACCCAAAAATAAGAAGCAGTTTTTAATCCTTGTTTTTCGGCAGTGGACCAAATTGGTTCTCCTCCATAGAATCTTTCATCTTCTACTTTTTTTCTGTCTTTCATTTGATAAAACTCATTTAGCTTTTTATCAAAAAATTGATTACCAATTAGTCCATGATTCTCAACGTACATACCTGTGGCGATACTATAATGGTTTGGAAATGTTTTTGTTGGGAAGACTGGTTTTAATTGTTTGGCCATTACGCCGTTTGATTTTATTTTATCAAGGTTCGGGGTATTATACCAGTCTACGTAATCAGACCGAAACCCATCAAAGGATATCAGTAAAATATATTGGTCATTATTATTTGGGAATAATAGCGTTATGAACAATACAATTTTAGAAAGAAAAGAATATAATATTTTCAAATTCAGTCTAGTGGGACATATGCCAGAATAGTCGTAGGATATTTATCAGTGGCAATAAGAAATCCTTTATTCCCATATCTAGCTAGAGCTTCCCATTTTCTAGAAATTTTTTCACCTTCTAGCTCAAGTTCTATATGTGGATTACCTGTTAGCACAACTCTATTTTTATTTATCTTATATTCTACAAGTCTTTCTACTCGCTCTGATTTACTGTGTGTAGGTCCTTCACCATATTTAGATATCATTAAATCTTTGCTAGGCTTCAGTGTTTGTTTATCCCCTGGGTAATGATAATTAATTGCCCAGAAACGATTATATTGATCGATTCTAGTAGCATCAGCAATTCTATAATTAATAGAGCTAGTTGGATGTTTTTTTATATTATTTCCAGATACATTTACCGATAAAACATATGGATTCTCTATTAGACTGTCACCATTTGCTTCAAATAATGCATACACTCTATTCTTTTTAATAACTAGAGATTCATAGGACATATTATCTACAAAAGTAGGTACCTCAAATGGGATAAGCGTTTGTTCAGGGATTGTAATTTCGAGAGTTTCTTCATCTATATGNCCTCTTGCAAGTACGCAGCCCATGTCNTCTTTGAATCTGATTTCAATGGANATATAGACCTCATAACCTCTAAAGGCAATCGCNTCAAATGAATCAAACCCAGGTAGAATTTTTTTATAATCAGGGGTATTAAATTTTATTTTTTGTGGAGTTATAGCGCTGGTATCAGTTTTATTTATTCTTGAATCAAGATCAGATTTATTAATTAAAAACACATACCCATTCAAATTTTCTGGGAGCAAGAACAAGTTATTTTCATACCAGTCCATTCCCGAGATCTCTTGTTTTTTATCTGCCATTGGGCCACTTATTTTAATATAAAATGGAGTAACCTCTTTTGACATTCTCCCCCCACAGGATATTATCATACAAATAAAAAATATAATTATGNAATTCAGTATATTTAATCCTCTAATGTTTCTCTCTCTTTTCATTTAATCCTCTACTAGATTTTCGCATAAAGTTCGCAAAAATTCAAAAGAATAAATACCACTGTGATGGCCATCATTCCAAAATGGTCTCAATGCATAATATCCAACNGGTTGGATTCCTTTTAATAAAAAACTATTTTCATTTATCNGGTTAGTTCTACCTTTATAAATATTACCAAAAACATCTTTTTCTCCTTCGCAGTCTGCACATGGACATTTCTCTCTAAGAATTTTTAGGTTAATATATGATTCTAAACCGTCTCCCCATTTGAATAACATTAGATCATTAACGGTTTCAAATGTTACCAGCTTATTCTTATCACTCATTAATACGNGTTAATTATTTTGTAAGTATTATTTTTTGTGTTTGAATACCATCTATATTTTTGAGCACGACAAAGTAAATTCCACTAGGTATATTATGGGCCNAGAATTTTGTAATGTAATCTCCCGGATTGTGATATTTATTTACCATACNATGAATTTGTTTCCCCTTTATATCAAAAACTGAAATAGTGATATATTGCCCGGTGTCTACAGTATATGGAATTTTTGAGTAAGGATTAAATGGGTTTGGGAAAGACTGGTGAAGAGATACTGTATTTGGGATAGNAACACTTGGAACAGTGGATAAAATTTCCAGATCAATAGGCTCAAAATTGAATTCTGCATTAGTGATATTCATAAATGAGAATAGAGGTTTCCACATTGAGCAGCTAAAATTTCCGAAAATTCCTTGTTCATTTACATCTGTTATTTCGATATTCCCTTGGGTGCCTATATACATATCACCTATTAAATTTTCAAAAAAAGAAGTAGACAAAGAATCGAATGATAGTGAATCCCCAATATTAGTAGTGTCAGTAAAAAAAGAAAGCCACTGATTAGCAAATGTAGANTCTAGTCCNGGGATAAAAATAGATAATGTTGGAAAGCTAAGAGGGTTTTCTATGATATCGGTAAGATCACTAATAGTNACACTCCATTCCCAAGTTCGAGGNTGAACAGGGAATGTAGTATCCTGTAAAATTGTTACAAATAGATCAAAAACATTTTCATCTTGTGGTGAAATNCCCATCATCATAAAAGAGGTTGAATCATTCATNGTGAGATTTAAAGCACCGCCCATANTGGTGGTATCATCTANAGCTGATGAGAATATCCCATTTTCAGCGCCGCTATATGAAAAATTTATTGGGCCTTGATATAATGTCTGTGAGAGAAGTAATCCAAAAAAATAAGGAATAATATATTTCATTAAGCTGAAAGGTCTTGTATGAATTTAATCTATTCACCTCGTTTTAAAACGAGCATTAAAGAAGCGCCAACGTTTCCAAACCCTGTCATTCCTTCTGTTGGCNTAGGAATCATATAACCATTACCAAAAAAACGAATAGCTAGTGGTAATTCTTCAAACCAATAATCTAAATTTCCACCAACGACAACGCCAATTCCTCCAGCATAATCTTCGTCCCATCCCANTGAATATGTAAGGCCTGTTTCCATCCCAAGATGAATATTGTCCCCGAAAAAATTTAAAATTGGTTGTAGGTCAGTGAACAATATTCCAGCTAGAGTAATTGATTTAATTTTTTGTGGTTCTTCTTCTTCTTCTCCAAAACTCTTATCAAATCCTATAGTAATAAGCCGTCCCCCCATAGACATATTTATTGGGCCAATAGGGAAATATGGGAGAGACCAACCAATCCCTAGATTTGGCAATGCTGTTGGATTTTTACCATCATCTGACTGTAGAGAGGGTCGATAGTATACAGACGTTCCATAAAAAGTATTTATAGAAAAGTAGTCAAGGTTTCCGAGGATATAATCCTCATACTCCTCTTCACTATCTGCCATAGAAACTTCTTCTGATTCTTTTCTTTCAATAAGAGAGAATTTTCCATCCATATAAGTTTGTTGTGCTAGTCCATCTTCAATTAATAAAATTCCGTTGTCTAAGTTTAACAATTCAATATCTACAACCGGAATTTTCTCTGGCATTACTAATCCATCAGGAATGATAAAAACATATCTTGTGTCTGAAGAGGATAATTCCCCTTTTAAAGTTGTCCCATCATAGAATATGATGGTACCATTTATAGAATATGCATATCCTATTGTTAAGAGTATAGTAAAGAGTTTTTTCATATTATTTTCCTTTTTGTATTTAAATATATCCAATGTGGGCCCACAGGGACTCG
>PAVC01000029.1 GCA_002713885.1 Fidelibacterota bacterium | reverse complement strand
CACTTTGAAAAGGCTCGAGAGCTATGTCCTAGCGATGTNTATCTAATATCNAGGTATGCNCTGATGCTTATNTATATNGGNGACTNTGAAAAAGCNCTNTCCGAATTAAAAAGAGCTATGAGNCTTGATCCNTTTTCACATGATGTATTATTCNCCCAAGANGGNATGTGTTACTATTGGCTTGAAGANTATAAGAANGCAGTAGAGAGTTTCCGCAAGGTAAANATACTCAGGCAGAATCTATTTTATCTGGCTGCCTGCTATATNAAAATGGGNGANCTTGATANTGGGTNAGAAAAATTAAAAGAAGCGGAGNCAGTNACAGGNCAANATTCNGATGCTTTTGTTGATTCCTTNCCATATGAGCAAAAAGATATGATGAGTGATTTACGTAATNCACTAAANTCNGCCAAAGGTTAANCCAATAATAATTAGAATGAGANATGTTTTAATTTCTTTTCTTCTATTTTTTNNTATTTTNTCTTGTTCNNCTAAAAAAAAAGAATCTCAAAACGTTATCCTTGGTGCGGACATCGCACTTGATTGTATCCTTACNTCGCCTATTGGGNATGTCCCTAATNATATATATACTGTTGGCAATATTGAACCCACAGATAAATATCCTCCGTTCACTAAAAAACTAGAAGTTTTTGGTATTACNCTCATTGCNAGNGATGAAATATCNAATGATTTTATGNAAAATGTAGGTAATACCATTTCTGACATGTTTTCAATTACATCAGACACTGACCTTGACATGCAGAGNCAGGTAATTGAAAGTTTATATAAATACAAGACAGTTATNCCGTTATTTTATGGAGAAGATTGGAATATTTCTCATTNAGAAGAGAATAGNTNGGACGAAACATCANCAGCAAATAGTCTGTGCGATATCATTATGGAAGATATTCCTAACCAGGNCATGGAGGTTGTNGAGCATATTTTACACCATGTTACTGATGTTGGTCTACACTATGCGATGAATGATGATTGGGGTCTATTATCAGATTCTGAATTATATAGAGTGACCAATGATGCAATTATATCTGGTGACTATAATATAGNTCAATATTCCGATATAGATGAGGAAGATGTAAGAAACAGGGTTATACTTCAAGAGTATGCGTATTGGATCATTTACACATCCTGGGATCTAAGACAAAAATACGGCCCTGCAGAATCTGAGTGGTCTATTATGAGTAGAAATGAACTTGCTACTAAACAGTCAGGTTCATATGATCTTTTTACTAGAACCATTCCCAAAGTAATGACATGCCCTGGCGATTCAATTTTAAACCTTTTTGAACAATAGAATANTATGATAAAAGATCCTAATGCAATTTTTGTTTATATAATATTTTTAATTGGTGTAATCTATTATTTAAGGTCGCAGCCTTCATTGACCAAGCTGTTCAAATATATGCCGCCAGTTATATGGGTATACTTTTTGCCAATGATTAGTACTAGTATAGGCATCATTCCNAATGATTCAGTTCTTTATGGTTGGACGACTAGACATTTACTTCCGCCTGCNCTTATTCTATTGCTATTATCATCAAATATAAGGGCAATGACTNCNTTAGGGCCTAAAGCCATAGGAACGATGTTATTTGGTACGTTAGGTATAATTATAGGCGGTTCTTTATCGTTGTTAATATTTGGTAGTTTACTTCCTGANGATGCTTGGATGGGTCTTGGTGCATTGTCTGGAAGCTGGATCGGAGGAAGTGCAAACATGGTGGCAGTGGGNAAGTCTATCGGNACNAGTGANGATCTATTCGGGAATATGATAGTCATAGATACGCTTGTTGGCTATGGATGGATGGGTGTTGTTATTTTTATTTCAGGACACCAAGATACCATCGACAGGTGGAACAATGCAGACACAAGTATCATCAAAAAACTGAATATACAAATGAANACATCCANCAATAAAAGGCCTACTAGNTTCAATGACNTATTGACGATTGTTGCAGTAGGAATTGTTGGTGGATATATTTCATTAAAGATAGGAGAATNGCTTCCGGATATAGGAAGTATATTAACCAGTTTTGGCTGGACAATTATTGTCGTATCTGCTATTGGAATTTTACTATCATTTACAAAACTATCTGATTTAGAAAATGCTGGAGCATCACACGTTGGAAATATATTCCTCTATATTTTACTTGGGACAATTGGAGCAAAGGCTAATATAATGCAGGTTACAGATTTACCAATCTATATTATTGTTGGAATTGTGTGGATACTATTTCACGCAATTATNCTATTTATNGGTGGTCGTCTGCTNAGAGCNCCTATGTTTCTAATTGCAACAAGNAGTCAGGCAAATATAGGAGGNGTTGTTAGTGCTCCAATCGTNGCAACTGTGTACAAAAAGTCCTTAGCNCCAGTAGGNCTGTTGATGGGGGTTATGGGTAATGTAATTGGAATATATGCAGGTCTGCTAACGGCATGGATTCTATCTATAGTCGGAGGATTATATCATTAAGGTAAATACTTTATTCATATTACTAACAATTATTTCTTTTCTTGGCTGTTCATTAGACGATAAGGCAGATAAAATTTATGTTAATGGAAATATTTACACGGGTTCTTCTAATAACAATAGGAAAAATTTTATTGCCACCAAAGGCGAGTTCATTATTGATGTAGGNAGCGGTTATTATAAACATCTAATTTCACAAAAGACCGAANTTATTGATCTAAATAATAAATTTGTTGTTCCGGGTTTTATGGATAACCATACACATTTTATGAGCGGTGGNTCTATGTTAATGAGTATCGATCTCCACTCGGCCACAACCCCAGATGTNTTTAGNAATCGTTTTCNGAGTTATGTGAAAAATATTGAACCAGGTGAGTGGGTGACAGGTGGNAACTGGGATCATGAGCACTGGGGCGGNTTGTTACCAAGTCGNCTGTGGATAGATAAATATACCAATAACAATCCAGTCTTGGTTTCAAGNGTTGATGGTCACATGNCCCTTGCAAATTCTAAGGCCTTAAAAATAGCAGGAATTGATATTAATACCCCCGACCCTAAAGGTGGCGTTATTGTCCGAGATCAAATAACTAGAATGCCCACTGGTATTCTCAAAGACAACGCTATTGTTCTTGTGTCTAGAAGGATACCANAAAAGACAGTAGAAAAAAATAAAATCATTNTAAACACAGCGATGAAACATGCGGCGTCAGTTGGAATAACGCAGGTACATGATATGTGTAGCTGGGAAGATTTGAATACNTATCGAGAAAATAAAAATTCTTTAACACTCAGGATATANGCTCTGTCTTGGTATACTAATTGGGAAAAATTGATACGNTTAATAGAGGAAGATGGTTATGGTGATGATTATCTAAGATGGGGCGGTATGAAGGCAATGGTAGATGGATCTTTAGGCTCTAGAACCGCGTGGATGTATAAACCTTATTTAGATGATAATACGACATCAGGTTTATTACGGATAACNGACACTATAGAATTTAAAAATATAATAAAAGAANTTGATGATATGGATATTCAGCTGGCGGTACATGCAATCGGNGATAAGGCTAATGATTGGATCNTAGATAAGTTCATTAAACTTAATCGTTCTAATGGAGAAAAAGATAGACGCTCACGCATTGAACACGCACAACACTTGACGGNTTCGGCAATTAATAAAATTAATAAATATAATATAATACCTTCTATGCAGCCCTATGGCTGTATCGATGATACACGTTGGATGCATAAGAGAATTGGCCAATCACTAATGTCAAGGAGCTATATATTTAATTCGTTTCTTGATCAAGGTGTTAATCTAACTTTTGGCTCTGACTGGGAAGTGACGCCATTAAATCCATTGGAGGGTATATATGCAGCCGTAACAAGGAGAACTCTAGATGGTTCTAATCCAGGGGGCTGGTTTCGTGAGCAACGAATATCCGTAGAGGAAGCAATTATGTGTTATACAAAAAACAATGCGTACGCGGGATTTCAAGAGTCTAAACTAGGAACCATAGAAAAAGGCAAGTACGCTGATTTTGTGGTCCTGTCAGANGATATAACAGAAATAGATCCAGAAAATATTTTAACTACTTTTGTTCTAAGAACAACTGTAGGTGGGCAAGATGTTTACATCCATAACGAATAATTAGATCATTCATTAATAGATGTTTGTATATACTGAANTACAACCTCATTTAATATTTTTAATTATTATGTTGGTCCTAAGTTGGAGCCTAGCAACTTGGCTAACATGGCAAAATCGAAAATTACACTGTGAGCTTGTTCCTCAGTTTAATTGGATATCACGTTATGGTTTATTTACCGGTACTATACTAATGATTTTTAGTCTCTGGTTTCTGTCCCTTTTTTATAATGAGCTTAAGCTTGGTATGTCCATAATTTTTGCAGCAATAATGGTTGGANNAGGNAGCTATTTNGCAAGATTTTTTGAGTGGTTAGTTTTTATTCAGGAAATCAATAAGGGCTATTGGANAAGTATATTAACTAACTATTACTTTGATGAATATGGTAATGGATTAGGTCCTAAGNCNACTGAAAAAATATTGCAAAGTATGCTCCCTAGTTGGTGGATAGATATATTACCTAAATCTGATCAGATAGAGATTAATAATACTCTAAATGACATAAGAATGAAGTCAACGCAATATGCGAAAAGTAGGGAAGCTAAATATTAACCAGGTTGTTTATAAATTTTTCCATCCTTCATAACAAATGCTACCTTTTGTAGGTAGCTGATGTCTTTTACAGGGTTTCCTTCTACAGCAATTATATCTGCGATTTTGTTTGACTCTATGGTNCCAAATTTATCGCTTATCTTTAACAGCTCTGCGGGGACAACGGTAGCAGATCTAATAGCTTCCATTTCCAGCATGCCTCCTTTGACCATATAGACAAATTCTTTTGCATTATCACCATGATAAGAGACACCAGAGTCTGTGCCAAATGCAATCTTAATTCCGAACTTATATGCAGTAGTAAAAGTGTTNAGAAGTCTTGGGCCAATTTCTAAAGCTTTGGGTACAATAATAGGAGGGTAGTAGCCACTTTCTTTTGCTTTTTCAGCAACGAACATTCCAGCAGAAATAGTTGGCACATAATAAGTACCATGTTTTTTCATTAANGCTAGTACTTCACCATCCATTATAGTACCGTGTTCGATTGAGTGGACACCTGCCTTAATAGCTCTTTTCATACCTTCTGGGCCATGGGCGTGAGCTGCAACATGCATATCATAATCCTCAGCTGTTTCAACGATGGCTGTTATTTCTTCTTCAGTAAACTGTGGGTTTTTACTATTTTTTGCTACACTTAAAACTCCGCCAGTGGCAGTGATTTTAATCAAATCAGCACCATTTTTATATCTTTGTCTCACTGCTTTTCTTGCATCACTTGGACCATTAACCACGCCCTCTTTTGGCCCTGGATCACCAGAAAAACTCATATTTAATCCGCTCGATGGATCTGCGTGACCACCCGTTGTNGCTATCGATTTACCCGCGCTATAGATCCTTGGGCCAATAACGTATCCGGAATTAATTGCATCACGAAGACTATTGCTTATTACACCACCTAGTTCTCTTACCGTTGTAAATCCGGCCATTAAAGTTTTTTCTGCATAGGGTACTGACCTGTATGCATATTCATCTATATCCATATAAAATTTTTCCATATAGATTTTGGGATTACTCTGACCTGATAAATGAGTATGCATGTCCATTAGACCAGGTAGAACTGTATACTCTCTAAGGTTAATTAGTTTATCATTGGGATCCGGATTTANATAGCCTCTCAATACACTTTGAATGATGTTGCCATTNATNACGATGGTGACCATTTCAATAGGAATATCTGTAACNCCATCAATTAACTTTCCAGCATGTATGTATGTTTTTTGACCAAATNAAAATGAGATCATTAAACAGATAACAATCGATATGTTTTTTATATATTTCATTATATAANCTTAAACAAGAAAATACTATACGTATAATTAACATAGTAATTATTTCAAAATTATATAAAATATGAATAAAGATCTGAAAAANCCTTTAATCATGGATGGTGCAATGGGGACCGAGCTAATGAGACGNGGTATAGAGCTGCCTCTTCCGCTTTGGTCGTCTATGTCAAATATTGATCAATTTGANCAGGTAATGAACATTCACAAAGATTACNTTGAGGCAGGTNGCGATATTCTCACTACTAACACNTTTAGGACTACCCCAAGAACTTTTATTAAAGCNGGGTATTCACAGAATGAATCTGAAATAATTAGCGAACAGTGTTGTAATATGGCAATAGAAGCAGCAAAACACGCGGTAAAAAAGGAAAACANATTAATTGCTGGTTCCGTTGCGCCTCTTGAAGATTGTTATGAACCATNACACTTTCCAGGAAAAGAAATAGCTAAAAAAGAATTTCAATTAATTATAGATAGNATTATAAGAAAAGGGGTGGATATACTGTTGTTTGAGACAATGGG
The DNA here is from genome assembly GCA_002713885.1 of Fidelibacterota bacterium. GTDB lineage: Bacteria > Fidelibacterota > Marinisomatia > Marinisomatales > UBA1611 > TMED80. The sequence goes on along the minus strand of PAVC01000029.1, from coordinate 8,826 downwards.
AAACTATGAAGAAATAGAATCAGCATTACAAGTTAGTAATCATGTAGATATCCAACGCTGGTTAAGCATTGTACTGAANAATAAAAACAGCATATTAGACGGCACTGAATTACAAAAGGTCGTTGAACTAGCGAATAAAAACAAAATAGATATGGTTTTAATAAACTGTACGCCGGTCAATATTATTTTAGAGGCGTTAGATATATTTTTAGGATACAGGAAAGGTAAATGGGGTGTTTATCCAAATGCTGGAGAAAATATGCCGACAAAGGATGGGGAATTTGTATCTAAGTTAGATGATGAATCATTCTGCAAGGCAATTCAAGACTACATAACACTTGGAGCCTCAGTTGTTGGATCATGCTGTGGATCTACACCAAATACTGTGCGAAAAATATCGAATATGATAAAAAAGTTATAGCATAACATATTTAGATTAACAGCTGATGAATGCGCTAAATATTAAATATATATTATGTATTATTTTATCGATATCCTTCTTGGTATCTCAGTCGCGNAAAGAAAAATCTATAATAGATTTTATTGAAGCACGCTACAGTGCNAATACCGACTCAGTAAGATTACTTTTAGATGATGATTTTATCTATTATCATATCCCTTTTGTTGGATTAGGTGTCAATACGAAAAGTACAGACACTGGGTTAACTGTTATTCGGAATACATCTTTTAGCGATACTAATTCAATATTAGATGATGGTGATATAATAATTGAGATAAATGGTGATAAGGTAAATAATATTAGTGTTTATAATATTAAAAATATTATAAAAGGATCTGCTGGAGATTCAATAAANATTANATATNTTCGTGNAGATAAAACTTTTTCATCTATGCTTNNCTTNTCAAAACATCAATACAAACAAGGCCCAGACTCGTTTATTAAGGATATAAAAAATTATGGAGAAAGATGGTTTGAGTATGATTTAGAAATATTAGATATTTTTTCAAAAAAAAATCAATTTATTGTATACTATGAGTGGGAAGGTGTTTTATTTGAAAATGGACCAGCTTATAGCTACAGGTCTATGGAAATAATTAAGACAAATATTAGTAANAATCGNGTTTACACAATAGACGCATTGTGGACAGAGAAGCAGTTTAAAGATCAGTTTAAATAAATTTATTAATTATATTGATCATNGCTTTATGTATAATTCCATTTGATATCAATATTTGATCGTCGTAGATAGAATATTTCTCGCCATTCATTTTAGAAACTTTTGCTCCAGCTCTTTCAGCAATCAGTACACCNGCTGCCACGTCCCATGGGTTTAAGTCAAACTCCCAGAANCCGTCTACAGTACCNCTTGCAGCGTGACAAATATCAATAGCTGCTGCTCCTAATCTTCTTACTCCTTGAGTAACGTCTGTAAATTCTTTAAAAAGGTTCATATTTATATTCCATTTAGAATCATGGCTGTAACCGAAGCCTGTTACTAATAATGATTGGATAAGATTATCTGTCTGCGAAACTTTGATTACTTTATTGTTGCAATAGGCTACGCCATCATCGATAGCCCAGTAAGTATTCATCGCTGGCATTTCTACGACTACTCCAACGATCGGTTTGTTTTTGTGGACTAAGGCAATCGAAACACCATAAGAAGGATAGTTGTGAACAAAATTTGTGGTTCCATCGAGTGGATCTATAACCCAAATATATTCTGCGTGATCGACTTGATTCAATCCAGATTCTTCCGCGAGTATGCTATGATCTGGATATTTAGACTTGATTATGTTTGATATAATTTGTTCAGATGCAATATCTGTTTCTGTAACAAGATCAGTTTTTGATTTATAGGCTTTAACTGATCTATTCGAGGTTTTTTGAATTAATCTTGAGGCGGATTCTGCTGCAAATAAAGCTGTGTCTAAGAATTGCTTCTTAGGATATTGATTCATAGTCTTTATTAAAATATTTCTTTGTCATCCTTTTTAAAGTACCGGTAAGAAAAATTATCGATATCAAATTAGGAAATGTCATAAATCCCAGTGCTGCATCGCCGAAAGCCCAGACTGCCTCAATACCTGCATTTGCTCCTATAAAAACGAATATTATATAGACGACCCTGTACCAGAAAATTGCTTTTTCACCAAAAAGATATTCGGTTGATCTGTCTCCATAAAATGACCAGCTGATCGCAGTAGATGTCGCAAATAATAACACAGATAGTGTAATAATCTTATCTCCATAATTAAAAAGCCATTGTAGACCATTTTTAAAGGCAAAGGATGTCAAAAGAGATCCATTAATAAGATCCAGCCCTCTAAAACTACCAACTGAGATTGCATTGTTATATTCATCAAGTGTTGAAGCTGTTATGCTTGCGTAGTATTCAGTGTGCTTCCAGGCACCGGTACAGATAATAACTAACCCGGTAAGTGTGCAGATAATAATTGTGTCGATATATGGACCTAACATTGCTACCGCACCTTCTCGAACTGGGTACTTAGTTTTTGCGGTTGAGTGAGCTATTGCTGCGCTACCTTGTCCGGCTTCATTAGAGTATAAACCTCTTTTAACGCCCATAAGCATAGTGTTGATCATAGTTAATAGTGCTCCGCCACCGGCCCCTACTACGGTCGCGGTGGGATTAAATACTCCGTTAAATATCAATGAAAACGCACCAAAAATTTCATCATAATGATATGTTAGAATTAAGACTGATGAAATAAAATAAATAACAGCCATAATAGGTGCTAAATAACCGGTCACCCGACCAATACGTTTAATTCCTCCAATAATTACTAATCCTACAACTGATGAAAGAATAATTCCGTTAATTACTTGCTGAAAAGAAAATTCAAATAGATCCAAAAACGATCTTTTTATTGTTAGAAAATGGTCGGATCCAAATATCTGAATTGACTCAGAATATATTTGATCAGAAACGGTAAATGATTGGATTGCGTTTCCTGTAGCGAAAGAACAAATTATAGCAAATCCTGCAAAAGCAATTGCCATCCAGCTCCATTTTTTTCCCATACCATTTTCTATGGTATACATTGGACCACCAGCAGTATATCCCTGTGAGTTCATTTCTCGATATTTAACAGATAGGGTGCATTCAGCGTATTTGAGTGTGGTACCAAAAAATGCTGTAATCCACATCCAGAATAATGCACCAGGGCCTCCATAATATATAGCAGTAGCAACGCCAGCGATATTTCCTACTCCAACCGTTGCTGACAAAGCTGTCGTTAGTGCCTGAAAATGACTTAGGTCGCCTTTGTCTTTAGGATTATCATACTTGCCTGAGGTTACATTTATTCCATGTTTTAAATATTTTATTTGAGGAAATCCGAGTCTTACAGTAGCATATATACCTGTACCTACAAGTGCAATGACCATTAAAGGTATTTTTCTTATTTCAGGAAAGCTCCAAACATTCTCAAATAGTTCAACACCAAATGCGTACAAAAAGAAAGCAATAATTGAGAAAAAAATTAAACCTGATTGTTTTCTGTCCATTGTTATACCTAAAGTTTGCTCTAAAAATAGAATCGATTTTATATAAAAGACACAACAAGGACAATCAAGAAATATTGTTTTTACTATGTTTAAAAGGACGTAAAAATAGCTTACACTGAAAAAATAGCTGGCGTAGATGAAGTGGGGAGAGGGCCATTAGCTGGTCCAGTAGTCGCTTCAGCAGTTATATTGCCACAAGACCATGACATTATTGGTCTTAATGATTCTAAGAAGCTTTCACCAAAAAAAAGATTAGTCCTATATAATGAAATAATGGATAAATCTACTAGTATAGGCATAGGACTTGAAAGTATTAACACTATCGATAAGGTAAATATTAGAAATGCCACCTTTATTGCAATGAAAAAGGCAATACAAAACCTAGATATAAAGCCAGATAGATTATTAATAGATGGGGTGGACGTTCCAAAATTAAACGTACCATATGAAGGAGTTGTAAAGGGCGATACGAAGATTGAATCTATCATGGCAGCTTCAATAATTGCTAAAGTTGTGAGAGACAGAATAATGATAGACTATTCAGTTATATATCCGGAGTATGGATTTGAAAAACATAAAGGCTACGGAACTAAAATGCATATGGAAGCCCTAAGAAAAAATATGGCTACCCCTATACATAGAAAATCATTTAATCCAGTTAGTAAATATTTACCAACTTTCAAATGGCTTAGGAAAAACAATAAACTAAGGTGGATGGCACAGAAGTTGTCAGCAATGTACCTTTTGGAAGATGGTTATAGTATTGATTCAATAGCTGTTATGTTAGATAATAATCTATTAGTAGACATCATTGGATTAAAAAATCGATTAAAAATATTTGTCTTTGTCAATCTGGTAAATGATTCTAGCTACGATAAAAATCTACATTCTGTTATAACAAATGATGCTAGCATTAAGAATAATATATTAAAATATTTTTCATTTAATAATATCAATATTACTCAACCTTGGCGAGTTGATATAATAGATGTTGATCTATACAGTAAAATATCAAAGTTTGAATATTTTGAGGGAATCCTTAGTAGTAAATAGTCGTAAGTTATCATGCTGATAAACTAATATAAGAACAGGTTATTTTTTTCATATAGCAGTAATTATTCATGAAGATATTTGATTATGAAATAAAGAATAGATTATTAGCCTTGACTGGGTTATTAATTATTATCTCTCTAGTATTTATTCCAGATAAATATGGTTTTGCCACTCGAGTTTTTTGTGCTGTTTTAGGGTTCATCTGCGTTGGAATTAGTACGGGCAATAAAAAGTTTATTTCTGAAGCAAAAGCCTTATTTATTATTGTAATTATTGCATTATCTGTTAAAGTCACTCTTCTTGAAGCATACATTGTTCCAACGGGCAGTATGGAAAGAACGATTATGACCGGTGATTTTTTAATTGGAAGTCGATTCGTGTATGGGATGCGGACTCCTGATTGGATAGGAATTCCATACACAGATATTGGTATCTATATCCCATCAGTTCGGTTTCCAAAATTTAAAGAACCGACGGTAGGAGATGTTCTGATATTTAACTATCCCAGAGATAGATATGTAAAATATGTAAAAAGATGTATCGCTGGACCAGGGGATACATTATTAATAAAAAATAAACAGGTATATATAAACGGAGTCCTCTCCGAGCTTCCTGAAAATTATGTTTTTTCACAGCCCGAAATACCGTCAACTATGCAACAAAAAGCGATATACCTAAGCTCTGAAACCAATATCAATAAAGATAATATGGGACCAGTTATTATTCCACAAAGAGGGAGCTATTATAAAATCGATAGCAATACGAACTGGAGAGAATTATTGCCAATTATGATGATGGAGGGGCATGCAGCTAAGCTTGAACGAGAGGGTGTATATTCTTTGGATTTTACACTTCAAGATCCTAATGAACTGTGGAGAAGAAAAGAAAAAATGTCAGTATACGATCCTTATTTAGGTTATGGTAAGGATGGTAAGGATGGTAAACTGATAACACCTTGGTCACAATTTATTGGTAATCATAATTTTGAATATTTAGTAATCGATGGAATACCAATATCAGAGTGGGTGGGATATGAGGTAAAACAAAATTATTATTGGGCTATGGGAGATAATAGAGATGATAGTCTGGACTCAAGATACTGGGGTCTCATACCCGAAAACTTTATTCTTGGTGAAGCATTATTTGCATATTTTTCTTTAGACCTGAGAACATGGTTTCCTAGACTTGATAGAATGGGAACCATAATTAAATAATCAGTTCGTGCGTCTACTTATATCTATCTATCTAATAGTCTTTTCTTCAATCAAAATTTCATCTTGTCCAGAACCACCAAGAATGGTGTTGAACTTTAAATATGAGGGAACTATCGGAGACATAATGCCTGTAGTTAAAGAATATCTTGAGAGCAAAAATTATGATATCATTCACTATGCATCCGAGTCTGGATATATTTTGACTGACTACCGGTTATTTCGTTTAAATACAGGGAAAGTTTATTTAGCCCTTTCTGTAAATATAAATGATCTTGTTGTTGTACTCGGTATGGGGAAGTACGAGATTGTCACCGCTGGGATAGGGAATCCTGATGATATGGTAAAAATGAAAGCAGTAGACAAATTACCATATAGATTACAGAAAAAAATATTTCTTCCAATTATAAAAGGCCTGGAAAAAAAAGGATTAAANCTAGTAAAAACAAGAAGATAAGTAGTTAATTAACGTTATTTTTATTTTTTAAAAAATAATCTCCCAAAAATACAATCTATGATATAAATTTACCGTCTGNTGTGAGTATAGAGTTTAATAATCAAGATAGCCGACTAGGTTATTTAAATGATAAACTAGATGATCTTCTAGATGGGATAAATACGTCCTATGGAGAGGAATTATTTAATGAGTTAGTGACCCGCCTAGAGAGAACAATAAATGATTTTAATGAAGAAATCTCGGTTCTTACAGAAGAAGTAAAGGGTAACTCAGAAAAAAGAGCAGAAATAATCCACACTCTAATGGAAGGGCAGGAAATGGTTCAANCAGCGACAACTACCGATGAAGCTGGTGAGTCNGGCAATTTAGATTCAGAAATAATGAGCGAGTGGGAAAAAAGACTAGAAGGATTAAAATAGTAATTTTTTTATAAAGGGATAGAAAATTGAGAAATGCGGATAAGATTATAATTGGANTATTGTTTGCACTGTTAATAGGGGCAGGATATTTTCAGTATTTAGCTGATAAGTTAAATGAGCGGATGGATGAAATAAACACCATTGATCAAAAATTAGTAGATAAAGTTGAAGATCAGTTNNCCGATAGCCTAAGGCAATATAATNTNAGGTTTATTGGTCGTGGAAAACATCTTAGAAAAGCACAACTTGATATTATCGCTAATACAGAATTAATTATTAAAAATACAGATTCTTTATTAAGTCTTATCGATGATGTTGATTTTAAGTTAGATAATTTTATGAGAGAAACTGGGAGAAAGTTTAAAAACGTTAATAATGATATTGAAGATCTTTCTGATGAGGTTCGTTCAAACATCCGAAGAACAAAACAAAAACTTGCTGATTTAGAACAGTCAAGGGATCAATTAACCAAAGATTTAAAGGAAATTCGAGCACTGCCTAGTATNATTAAGAGTATACAGAAAATGAAAGAAGAGGCAGCTAAAGCCGCTGCAGAGGCAGAGGACGATTAATATTGAATAAGCTTTTTAGCTTTATATATATAGTGAAAATCAATTGTTGNAAAAAAGGAACTAGATTTAGTTCCTTTTTTTATTCCTTTAATAGACTGATAAACAGTATAAATATGATAAATGAAACGGATAAATAAAAATAAATTATATATCGCATATTTTGTAACAATTATCATAATTGGTTCCATCGGATTCTATATTATCGGTGGCAATGACTGGTCATGGCTTGATAGCATTTACATGACNATAATAACATTATTTTTTGTAGGATTTTCNGAAGTTCATCCTTTAACAGATTTAGGGCGAATTTGGGCTATTGTAGTAATTGTTTTTGGTGTCGCAGGAATAGGTATGCTTTTTGCAAGTATGCGAGATATAATAATTTATTTTAATACTTATCGGAGAATAATTATGATGAATAAAATAAAAAATTTAAAGAATCATTTCATTATATGTGGATATGGAAGAATGGGTGCTGTTATTGCAAACGAATTAAGTGAGCAGAATCAAACATTCATAATAATTGAACAGAATGATGAAAAGGTTGAATATATTCGGGAANCTGGCATGTACTGCATTCATGGAGATGCNACACTTGATGACACTCTAAAGTCTGCATCTGTTGTTGATGCTAAAGGTATAGCTGTAGCNCTAAATACTGATCAAGATAATCTGTTTGTCACNATGACAATAAGAACACTGAATTCGAAAGCATTTTTACTTAGTAGATGTGCAAATGATCAGAATAAATCTAAACTCTTAAGATCTGGCGCTAATAAAGTAATAAATCCTTATATCACTGGCGGACATAGGATGGCTGAAATGCTTTTGCGCCCTGAAATCATTGACAGTGTTAGTGTCACAACTCCTGGTGATCAAAATCTAGATCTAAATATCGATGAAATATCTGTCAGTAGAACCCCATCATTTATTGGTAAAACTATCAAACAAACCAATATCNGAGATAATTATGATTTAATGATAGTATGTATNATAAAANACGATAATTCAACCATCNTAAANCCGNAATCNGATCATATTATCGATAANAATGATACAATTATGGTAATAGGGGATAAAGAAAAANTAGATAAATTTGCCTCTGAACAGACATCATAATGGCACATAACATANNTTATGTATAATAGAATATAGTAAATAATATGATTGAAAAGGATGTGAAGATAATATTATCTGGNGTNGCCTTGTGCATAATAACAGCATTACTAGCTATTAATTTATCATATTTAGTAGGTGTTGGTTTATTAGGTTTTGAAAAGAGTCCATTGTCGCCAATAATATTTGCAATTTTATTAGGTTTAATGATTAATAATATGACAGTTAAAATAGTTAAGCTAGAACCTGGTTTTAAGTTTTGTATAAAATATCTTCTAAAACTTGGCATAATTTTCCTTGGTATTAGACTGAGTTTGCTGGATTTTGTACAATACGGATCAAGAAGTTTAATTGTTGTCATTCCATGCATTCTGTCATCAATTATAATAATTACATTATTAAAGGATAAATTTGATGTATCAGAGAATTTATCTCTATTAATAGCCGTAGGCACTAGTATTTGTGGGGCAACAGCGATTGTTGCACTTGCACCATCTATAAACGC
>PAVC01000028.1 GCA_002713885.1 Fidelibacterota bacterium | reverse complement strand
CCGCCCGTTTCTTGGTTGGGTTGCCTTTTTTTCGTTGAGTTTATTGAATTGAAAAAGGTGCGGTGTCCTACACTTCGGTGTCCTACAATAGATTATTAATGTCATACAATGATAAGGAATGAGCAAAATGACATACTTGTAGAAACACAAAACCCTCGACGTGAATCAAGGGTTTCTGAGGAGTGGGCGTTGAGAGATTCGAACTCCCGACATCTGCCTTGTAAGGGCAGCGCTCTGACCAGCTGAGCTAAACGCCCATTCAGTATTATATATTAAAACTATTCATTATTTTTAACCTGAGAAATTTTTCTTCTTTTCTTAGTCACTCCTGGTAAAGCAACCTTTAGAACATCCCAAATCTCTTTAGCAAAGTGGAAGGTTAAATCTTTTGAAACATGATCTGGGACATCTTCTAAATCCTTACGATTCAAATCAGGAAGAATTACCTCTTTAATTCCAGCTCTATGAGCTGCAGTGACCTTTTCTTTTACGCCACCAATAGGAAGAACATTTCCTCTAAGCGTGATTTCACCGGTCATTGCCACTCTATCTTTTACTCGTGTATTGGTCATAAGAGAAACTAGCGAAGTGACCATGCTTACACCGGCAGATGGACCATCTTTTGGTATTGCGCCAGCTGGAACATGGACATGAATATCCGTCTCTTCATTAAAACTAGGCTCAATACCAAAACTATTTGCATGAGCTCTAACAAAAGTTAAACCTGCAGTGGCAGATTCTTTCATAACATCTCCGAGTTGACCAGTTAGAGTGAGCTTACCCTTGCCCTGCATCTTTGTTGATTCTATAAACAAAATATCACCACCAGCAGCAGTCCAGGCTAAACCAGTCACAACACCTGGTTCAGTAGTTCTTTCCGCAAGCTCTGAATGAAATCTAGAAGCGCCTAACAAGTCGTGAACTTTTGTCTTTGTTACTTTAATCTGTTTTACTTTTGTTTCAACAATCTTTCTCGCAACTTTTCTCAGAACATTGGCTATCTCTCTTTCAAGCTGGCGAACACCCGCTTCTCTAGTATACCCACTAATTAGTTCTTTTATTGAATTAACATCTAAAGATACTTCCGGATTTTTTAAACCATTTTCTTTAACCTGTTTTGGAATTAAATGTCGCTTGGCTATTTGAACCTTCTCATCTTGGATATAGCCTGAAAACTCTAGAATCTCCATTCGGTCACGCAACGCAGGGGGGACATTCCCATAATTATTTGCTGTAGCTATAAACATCACTTTGCTTAAATCAAAATCAAGCTCAAGGTAATGATCATTAAAAGAATGATTCTGTTCTGGGTCTAATACTTCTAGCAAGGCGGATGAAGGATCTCCTCTAAAATCAGATCCTAGTTTGTCTACTTCATCAAGCATAAATACCGGATTATTAGTTCCGGCTTTTTTGATATTTTGAATAATTCTTCCTGGGAGAGCTCCAATATAAGTCCTTCTATGGCCCCTGATCTCTGCTTCATCTCTGACCCCACCAAGAGATAAACGTATAAATTTTCTTCCCATAGCTCTGGCTATTGACTTACCAAGTGAAGTTTTCCCAACTCCTGGAGGTCCCCCAAAGCATAATATGGGTCCACGGACATTTCCATCGGGATTTCTTTTTTGTTTTAAGTTTCTAACCGCAAGATATTCTATTATTCTTTCTTTAACTTTTTCTAGTCCGTAATGATCTTGGTCTAAAATTTTTAGTGCTTTTTTAACGTCTATCCTGTCTTTAGATGATTTGCTCCATGGTAGATCTGCAATCCATTCTATATAGGTCCTGGATACATTATATTCAGGTGATTGTGTTGGGATTCTTGAAAGTCTATCCAATTCTTTCATTGCCACCGATTCAGAATCTTCTGGCAATTTTGCAGCTTTAATTCTATCCTCAAGTTCTTTTAATTCAACAGTGCCTTCATCCTCTCCTAGCTCTTTTTGTATAGCTTTCATCTGTTCACGAAGATAATACTCTCTCTGTGTTTTTGATATTTCATCATGTACTTCGGTTTGTATTTCTTCACCAAGTTTTATTCTTTGAATTTCTCTATTAATAATTGAAACAGCTTTTTCGATTCTCTTTTTAATATTTAACTCTTCAAGTATATCTTGTTTTTCTTGATTAGGTAATGTCATTAGAGAAACTGCTCTGTCTACAAGCCTATTTGGCTTCTGGATATTAGAAAGCATGCCAGTATGCTCTTCTGTAAGATTTGGAGCAACCTTAATCAAATCTGAAAACGTTCTTCTAAGATTATCTGCAATACTGACAATCTCTAGCTCATCACTTATAGGATCATCACTTATTGTACTGACTGCTGCCTTGAAATAAGGCTCCTTGTTAATATAGTCTAATATTTTCACACGAGTAATGCCCTGTACAATAGCTGATTTACTATTATCCGGCATTGCAAAAACTTTCAGTACTGTTGCTAGCGTTCCATAAGCGTATAAATCTTCAGGATTCGGATCTTCTATAGAACCATCTTCTTGAGCAACAACAATAATATATTTGCTTTTTTCTGATTCAAGATCAGATATGAGTTTCAGTGATTTCTCTCTGCCAATATATATTGGTATAACTTGCTGAGGAAACAATACTGTATTACGAAGGGGCATAACTGCATACTCTTCTGTACCCTGTATTGATATATTGTCAATATCTTTTTCAGATAATTTATCTGCCATATTTTTCCTGTCTAATTATGATTAATTATTATCGCAATCATTATGCCAAAACAATTTATATATAAAAATGTGTTTAATAATTGTTTTTCCTGCAATAATGGCGTACAAAACACATACAATCTATCTTCTGATATTCATATAACTATTTTATTGCTAGCCTTGCTTGTTCATCAGCATGATATGAACTACGAACTAAGGGCCCTGATTCTACTATATCAAAACCTATTTCAATCCCAATATTCTTATACTGATCAAATATATCTTCGGTAATGTATGACTTCACCTTTAAATGATCTTTTGTTGGTTGTAAATATTGGCCAATAGTAAAGATTGATACACCTACATCATGAACCTCTTCCATCGTCTTAATAACCTCATCAAATGTTTCTCCAAGTCCGACCATTATTCCGGTTTTGGTCAATAATCCATGATCAGATGAGTATCTTAATACATTAAGGCTTCTTTTCCAATCTGCTTGAGTTCTTACTACCTTACTGATTCGCTCAACACATTCAACATTGTGACTAAATATTTCAGGCTTTGCATTAAATACTTTTTTTAGTAACGATTTATCACCCCTAAAATCAGGTGTTAGAACCTCAACAGTGCAATCAGGAACATATTTATGAATCTCTCGTATGGTTTTCTCCCATATGGATGCACCAAAATCATTTTTAATATCATCTCTATCAACTGAGGTTATGACCACATGTTTGAGTTTCATTTTTTTCACTGCCATAGCTGTCCGAAATGGCTCTAGTGGGTCATTCCAAGTTGGTTTGCCTGTTTTTACTGCGCAAAAACCGCACGCTCTAGTACAGACATCTCCTAAAATCATGATCGTGGCGGTACCTCTATTCCAACATTCATAAATATTTGGACAGTTTGCCTCCTCGCAAACTGTGTTTAGTTTATAATTATTTACGACACCATTTACAAATCTATAACCTTCCCCAATCTGAAGCCTAACTTTAGGCTTATATTCTTTTGATACTAATTCAGACACTATAATAAATCCTTAAAATCCATATTCTCTAAATTTTCTTTAACTTTAGCAATAAAAATAGCTCCACCTGCGCCATCAATTAGTCTATGATCAAAGCCTAGTGATAGCATCATCATACTACGTATAGCGATTATATCAGAATTGTCTCTTTCTATGACTATTGGCTGTTTTTTTATAGCACCAGCTCCAAGTATACCAACATTAGGTTGATTTATAATAGGTGTACCTATAGTAGCATCAAACACACCAAAGTTAGATATTGTGAATGTTGACCCCTGTAGTTCATCTGGGCTTATACTTTTTTTCCTAGTCCGATCAACCATCGCATTCAGATCGCGGCTAATTCCCAATAGATTTTTCTCATCACAGTTAAATATGCTTGGAACCATCAATCCACCATCAACTGACACGGCTACTCCAATATTAATACTATTATGATAAATAATTGAGTCTCCATCAATAGAAGAATTCATTTCAGGTATATCTTTTAATGAGTTTACGGTTGCAAGAATAATAAATGGTGTGTAAGTAAGTTTAAACCTCTCTTCTGCAAAAAATGATTCTTCTTTTTCATCAACATATTGCACAATGTTAGTCATATCCACTTCATTCATTATATATACATGCGCAGATGTATCAAGACTATAGCGCATGTGTTCAGAGATCATTTTCCTCATGTGATCAATCTGAATTTTTTTGCCACCTTGAATGTTTCGTAATGAAACTGGCTTGGTAACAGATTTCTTGGTAGGCTTAAAATCCGAATCTGTCTTTGTATTAATATAGTTTTGTAAGTCTTTTTTTGTGACTCTTCCATTTGCACCGGTCCCATCAATTAGTTCAAGCTCACTTAGTCTAACACCTTGTTGGCTTGCAATTTTCATCACTGCTGGCGTAAGGATAGCACTGTTTGTATTATCTGACATCTTGACTATAATATTTTTCTGAGTTTTCTGTACTTTCTTTTCAGTAGAAGGCATTGATTTTAAGGGAATAGCTACTTCTTTATCTTTTTCTGACTTTGGTGCTTTTACCTCTGTTTTTTGTTCCTGAATATCGCTTCCAGTAGTATCAATCTTGGCGATAACCTTACCAATATCAACAATATCATTTGGATTTGCCAATATTTCAGATATTGTCCCAGATGCCGGTGAGGGGATTTCTGAATCAACTTTGTCCGTACCAATCTCTAAAAGGGTTTCATCCTTTTCAATTGAGTCACCAACTTTCTTATACCACTCAAGGATAGTGCCCTCCATAATACTCTCCCCCATTTTAGGCATTACTACATCTACAACCATTTAATACTCCAATAAATCATTTATGGCGCTTGCTATATCTTCCATCTGGATTAATACTTTTTCCTCTAAAAACCAATTATACGGAATTGGGCTATCTTTTGAAGCTATTCTTCTAACCGGGCCATCTAATAAATCAAAATATTTATCTGTGATTACAGAGCAAATTTCTGCACCTGGTCCGTTTGTTAAATTGTCCTCATAAACAACTAAAATCTTACCTGTTTTACTAAGTGAATGCGTTATTGTTTCATAATCAATGGGATTAAGAGTACGGAGATCTACAACCTCCACGGAATTTTCTCCAAGACCTAGTTCCTGGATAGCCTCTATACTTTTTTGAACCATGGCTCCCCAACATATGATTGTTAGATCTTCACCTTGAGCTACATAATTAGCTTTNCCAAAGGGTAGTAAATAGTCCTCGTTTGGCTCTTCAGTAGCTGCATAAGGCTGTCTGTAGAGCCCTTTGTGCTCCATAAAGATTACTGGATCATTCATNCTACATGCCATCTTTAATAAACCTTTTGCATCCTTTGCGTTAGAAGGATAAGCAATATAAATACCAGGCATATGCATAAAATAACCATCGATAGATTGACTATGGCATAAGGCTCCATGGATATATCCACCAACTGGCACTCTTATTATTAGAGGACAGACCCAATCATTATTGGATCTATAGCGCATTACTGAAACTTCATTTCTTATCTGCATCATTGCTGTCCAGATATAATCTGCAAACTGTATTTCAATTACAGGTTTATATCCTGCAACCGCCATTCCAACCGCAGTTCCTACAATGCTTGACTCTGCTANAGGAGAATTAAAAACTCTCTCTTTACCAAATTCAGAAGACAGACCTTTTGTAGCAGTAAAAACACCTCCTTTGGGATCAGCAATATCNTGCCCATAAATTACCATTTTTTCATTTTTAGNCATCTCCTCATGCAATGCGTGATTNATAGCATCTACCATAACAATATTTTCAGATTTGTTCACCAATTTAGTTTCTGTGCCAGTATTTTCTTCACTGTAAACATAATTTAATGCCGTATTCACATCAGGATGATCCTGGTCTTCCGCCCATATAGCATCTTCATCGATTTGCTTATTAACTTGTTTTTCAATTTTAACTATATCATTTTCAGTAAATATTTTTTCATTTACACAANTATTCTTGAACAATAAAATCGGATCTCTTTGTAAATCTTTTTCAAGATCTTCAGGAGTACGATATTTTCTTTGATCATCAGAACTAGAATGAGGCAGTAGTCTTACAACATTCGAGATAATGATTGATGGCCCTTTCCCTCTTCTAGCTCTCTCAACCGCCTGTTTAAATGCCAAGTTTGTTTCAAAAAAGCTTGTCCCATCTACCTCATATCTGGAAAGATTTTCATATCCACTAGCCAATGAATAAACAGATCCAGCGGTTTGCTCAGACTTATGCGTACTTATTGCATACTCATTATCCTGTATATGAAAAACAACAGGTGCCTTTTCTATGCACGCCCAGTTAAGCGCCTCATGGAAATCGCCTTGACTAGTTGTTCCCTCCCCTGAAGAAACATAAACAACCTCTTTGTTTTTTTCTAGCTTTCTAGTCAGCGCGCATCCAACCGATTGGAGATATTGGGTCCCTGTTGCACTAGATTGCGATACTATTCTCAGACTTTTATTACTATAGTGCATTGGCATCTGACGTCCGCCTGAGTTAGGATCCGCTGCTCTTCCTAAAAAAGCTAGTAAATGGTCTCTAGGAGTCATCCCCAGAGCTAATGTGTATGCGCCATCCCGATAATAAGGATAAGACCAATCTCCGCCTTCATTAATTGTTAGGGCGGCAGCAACNTGTGCCGCCTCATGNCCTGAACAACCCATATGAAAAAATCCCTTATTCTGCTTTAACATAATTAATATTTTGTTATCTAATGCCCTGGCAGAAAACATTATCCTGTATACATCAAGAAGTTGTTGCTTTGTAAATCCGTTTAATCTAGCCATTAGTTTTTATAGACAGAAAATATTGCAATGAAATGTTTCACTAGGGTATACTTTATCTCTGACATGTTAGGGACATCATCATTTAACAGATCAGCCATAGATGTAACACCGTATTCTGTTATTCCACATGGGATGATACCCTGATAATATTTTAAATCTGGATTGATATTTAAAGAGAACCCATGCATCGTGACCCACTTACTAATTCTAACCCCTAATGCAGCAATTTTTTTACCCTTGACCCAAACTCCAGTCAAACCCTTCTTCCTCCCAGCATTAATATCATATTCTTTTAGAACATCAATAATTAATTGTTCGAGCTCACGCATGTACCAAGAGATACTCCGCTTATATTGATTTAAATCCAAAATGGGATATCCTACTAATTGTCCTGGGCCGTGAAATGTGATATCTCCACCTCTATCAGTTTGAATTATTGATATATTGTCTGATTCTTTAGTCAGCAAATGTTCTTTAGGAGTGTTCTTTCCAAGAGTATATACAGGAAAATGCTCAACTAATAATAACTGATCATCAATTTGACCAGATATTCTNTGAGACTGTAATCTTTTCTGCAATTCCCAAGCATCATTATAATGTGACTTACCTAGATCTAAAATATTATATGTAACTGCCATAGGCTGTTTTAATCGCATTTTCTCATAAGCCAATAATTGACAAAAACTCTGCTCTAGTTCTATCCGACTCTCTAAANTTTCCTAGCATTGATGAAGTAGTTGCCAAACTGCTTTGTTTTTCTACCCCACGCATTTGCATACACATATGCTGTCCTTCCATAATTACCGCCACACCAATAGGATCTAACACATCTTTAACTGCCTCTGCTATCTGCCTTGTCAGACGCTCCTGAACCTGTAATCTTCTTGAAAACATATCAATGATTCTTGGAATCTTAGATAGTCCTATAACTTTACCATTCGGTATATATGCAACATGGGCTTTACCAAAAAAAGGTAACAGATGATGTTCACACAAGCTGAAAAATTCAATGTCACGCACCACTACCATATCCTTGCTACCTTCGCTGAAGATAGCATTATTAATTATATCATCAAGATTTTGTTTATATCCGTTTGAAAAAAACTCCCAAGCTTTCGAAACACGTAAAGGCGTTTTGATAAGGCCTTCTCTTTTTGGATCTTCACCTATTTCTTTCAGAAGTTTATTAGTTAAATCTTCTATATTATCATATTCCTTCATTATTTATCCTTTTATTAAATCAATCTTTCGCTATGTCAATTTTCCCTCTTAGTAAATAAATGATACCATATATTATTGGCGTGTCTAGTAGCGCCATAAGCATTTTAAATATCCAGCCATCTATTATCGCTGATAGTATTTGATCGGTGTTCCATACGCCTAAGAAAAGAATACATATTACCAAAGTAGTATCTACCAATTGAGAAGCTATTGTAGAACCGTTATTTCTCAACCACAAATGTTTTCCATCTGTCAATTTTTTCCAAAAATGAAAAATACGTACATCTACAAATTGCGCAAATAAATATGCAATCATAGAGCCAGCTATAAGTCTCCAAGCATTTTGAAATACCGAATTATATATTTCATCACTAACTAATGAATCAGGAATAGAATTAAACTGCCCTCCTAACCACAAAAATAATAAAACAAATAATGAAGCAATAAAGCCAGAGAAAACCACCAGGTTGGCTTTTCTTTGACCATACAACTCTGAAATTAAATCCGTAACTAAAAAAGTTAACGGATATGGAAGAATACCTGCAGAAACAATGAAAACCTTAAAACCAAGGTCAACAGTTACAAACTTATTCGCAATCAGATTACAAGTAACTAAAGATGCAATAAAAATACCAGAAAGAACTAAATAAAGTTGATCTTTGAAATTATTCTGCTGGACCATAGAAGTCAGTATAGATCGAATGGGTTTCAACCAGTCTTAGTCTGTGTAGTTTGCCTTCTTGAATCTCCGATGAGATTTTTCCCCATGCCCAAATAAGTATATTCTCAGACGATGGTTGTCTATCTTTAAACCATTCAATATCTATCTCTATCTGAGCATGGTCTAAAACATCAACCACTTTTTTCTTAACCAACTTATTTAACTTTTGAAGGTCGACTAACCATCCTGATCCAGGGTCAATAGGGCCAGTAATAGACACCTCCAAAATGTAGTTATGCCCATGATTATTATAATCTTTTCCAAAAACCTCTAGATTCTTCTTTTCTGACCAGCTGTCATTTCCATATTTATGTGAAGAACAAAAGTGATATTTCTTTGTGATAATTGGATAAGTCATATTTGTATTATGCAACTAATAGAAGACCTATAATTTACTTCGTTATAGTAATATAGAACAAACACTAAACAAGCGATGAAGGGCATAATTTGTTTATAACACATGCTTTGCAATGCGGTCTCCTCTCCACGCAAACAGCCCTGCCATGATCATTGATCATATGAAATAATTTTATCCAGACCTTTTCTTCAAAAGCATCCATAATATCCGGCTCAATTTTTTTTGGGCCATTACTTCTAGTAAATCCTAGAAGATTCATAATTCGCACCATGTGGATATCAATCACGATTGTAGGGATATTATATATTTCACCCATAATACATTTGGCTGTTTCTCTTCCTATTCCAGGAAGACCCAATAAATCGCCAAGACTATATGGTACGACACCATTATGCTGATCAATTATAATCAAACATGCTTGTTTAATTTTTTCAGCTTTCTCATTTTGATTGCCTGTAGAATGTATATCTTCTANTAGGCTACCAATGTTACAATAAGCGAAATCTTTTAGAGAATGGTACTTTTTAAATAAAGTTTTAGTAACAATGTTTACTTGCTCGTATGTAGAATGCTCTNATAAAATAATGGCAACTAATAGNTCGTGAGCAGCAATATAGTAAAGAGGGCATTTTGAATTCGGATATGCACTTTTTAAGAAAGAATATATTTTTAATGCACGTTTTCTTTTTGCAACTAGAGTCTCGATCAAGAGATTAGTTCATTCAATAATTGTGGTATATTTTTTACTAGACTAGCTCTAGGCAATACTATATCACANCCNGCNGACTTNANTTTTTTTANCTCTTTTGCTTTGACCNCNTNCATNGTNCCNANAATNTTNATNCCNTGNCGCTTNAATTCAGAAANTANTCCAACTGAAAAAAATACAGACTCATCCAANTCNATAACNGCAANNANNGANTTNTCAANAAAATCATCNGGGCTAGTATTTTCATCACANAACTCTACATTNTTTTCNTNGTNNACACAAANNCTAGANACCTTNGANCCAAGTTCAAAATCTTTAATAAANAGNAANATNTTTTCCATATTNATTAAATNCNTGGNATAATTTTCCAATCAAAACCGTCACTTGAAATTAAGTTGTCATATGCCTCACTTACTTGATTTATTTGGGTCAATAGATTATTTACATCAATCTCACGCTGCACGCCTTTAAATTCTACAAATTTTTCAGTGCTCTTATTGAGCAGACTCTTTGCTCCCTTTATATTCCCATTTTCTAGATGAACAAAACTAACAGACAATTGAATAAGACCTTGAATAAATTTTCTATCCATTAAGTAATAGTCAGACCATAGTTCTTCCCAAGACTCATGAGCCTCAAAATAGTCACCAGCCCTATAATGTTTAAGACCCTCCTGAAACAAAGACTCTATTTTATCAGCATCATTCACTGATAACCACCGGCTTATTGATGCAATAATGTTTACCCTCTAAACTAATCGTACATGCCTGATATTTTGGGTCATGTTCAAAAAATAATATCCACTCTTCATTATACATTTTTTTAAGTAGTCTGCCTTTTTCTTTGACAGTCTCATTAGGACGCAGGTCATATGACATTACCCATGGTATTGGAATATGAGCAGCTGTTGGAAAAATATCTGCACCATAGAATAATGTATTATTCCCATCTGAAATAACTGGATGCATTAATCCATCCGTATGGCCTTGCGTAAAATAAATTTCGATCCCAGGCAGAAACTGTTCTTTAACCAACCTGATCATATTATTCTGCCCTAATACTTCCCAATCATTTTCAATAAAACTGCCCTGGTCTTTTTGACTGGGGTGATTTGCAAGGTTCCAGTTCTTTTGACTAATCCAGTATGTTGCATTTGAAAAAGCAGGTATTAAACTATCAGCATCGTAAATAGTATTCCCTCCGGCATGGTCAAAATGCAAGTGCGTGCATATGACATCGGTTATGTCGTCAGTCGTAAACCCATGTTTATTCAAGGAAGTTTTAATGTTATACATGCTTAGATCTATATTATAAAGCTCTAAATGTTTTTTTGTCCACTTCGAACCATTACCCGTATCAATTATTATTTTATGACTATCACTTACAAGAAGCAGAGATCGCGTAACCATTTTTATCCGATTTAAATTATCGGAAGGCGCCTTTTTTTCCCACATTACTTTTGGAATAATCCCAAACATTGCGCCACCATCTAAACTGAACTCACTGGTTTCAATGCTAAATAATTTATACTTTCCTATTTTCATGAGTTTATTATTTGATTAGCATAATAATATAAGTTTTTATCAGGTTTTATTATTTCTATATATCTTATTGCTTCAAGAATTATGATATTTATTGAAATCTGTCTAACAGAGCTTTTTTGGGAAATAATATTTTCCGCAACATCAATATAATTATTGTAAATGATATTTTTATCTAATTTTATTTTGGATTCATTAATATCCATCTTTTTAAATGAAGAGTCTATCTTTGATAGCCAGTGGGATATCTCACGGTTATAACTGTTCTGTCTTATATAATCACCGCCCCATATTCTATAGATAGCAATATACGTTACTAAAAGTTCAACATCATGATAAGATAATATTTGATCAATTAGATTATTTGGTTCTAGATCTTTTCTATTATGTGGCTCAGGCAAAGAGGATGATTGTAATATATCAATTAGGCAACAGGCATATGTCCAGATATGAGTTTTCTCTTGCTTAAAATGAAAAGCCCTTAGCATATGAAAAATAAACAGTCCATTATTTTCAATATTCTGTAATCCAATATCAGATATTGTATCAATCACCGCGCGAGAATTATCTGATGCTAGGAAAATCTTTGCTGCTGTTATTTTTGCCTTTTCCCAGTCACCAGACTGAATAGCATCCTCAAGACCGCCTACAAAAACCGCTGAACCAATACCATCGTTATTAACTCGATCTATACATTTATTATCATCACGAACTGGTTTTTCGATTATAACATCTAAACAATATTTAAGTAAAATTTCTGAAGGCTTCTCTCGATTATCCGAAATAATATTTTTTATTGAATTAATAACAATAAGAGGGTGATCTGTTGTCTCTTTTTCCCACTTGATTGAAGCAGAATAATGGAGCAATGTATTTAAATACTGTACTAAGTGTTCACCACCTTGGGAAGCTTGATCTGTAAATTGATAACAATTATCAATGTCTCCTTCCTTTAATAGATCAAATAAGGAAACCTCACTCATTATTATATACTAGGATTTTTTCTTATAACGACCAAGATAATAGAATACCTGAAGAGATAAACCTGTTGCTCTAGAATATTCTGAAGGCGCCCCAGATCCTTTTCCAGGATACATTGGATCATAATCATCGTACCTTCCATTATAGGCAGTATCTAGACGGGTAGATGTTTTCCATTTCTTGCCGGTAATATTCCACTTTGAGTCAAATACTTTTGATAGTGGCATAGAATTAAAATCATGATAATACCCAATCTCATATCCAAATTTCTCTGATATCTTTCCACCTTTTAAAAATCCAACCCTCATACTAGATTTATCATCAGGGGTAATGCCTTCAGGTATTAACATAAACCGCGATCCTTTCCAAGATACAGAATTAGAGCTTTTCTTTTTCTTTTTTAGTTTGCTTAATAGTCCTCCCGAACTTTCTTTGAAACGATAATAGGTTATATCAAAATTACGGTTTGGATTATAGCTCCATGCAAAGTTCATTGCATCCCATGTGTTTTCTTGCCTCATTACCACACGGCTTAGATCCACTCCGGTTCCATATATGGGCAACCCAATTCTATAACCTAGTTCTGTATCCTGATCTAGTCCCTTTCGAAACCACATTACAGGAAAAATATTTTCAGCCGCGACTGAGTAGCCCCATACTCGTTCGCCCTTTTTCAGTGAACCTGGGTGGACAACAGGGTGGGACGCACAACCGGTAAAAAATAGTGCGAATACAATAAATAAGATAAAAGATACTTTTCGCATTAATCTAATAACTAGGATCCGATAAAAAATATTATAATAAATATTCGTTATTTAAGGTATATCATTTTTCGACTAAAGACGACAGGTAAATATCCATTTACCTCAGTATTTATTGTAAAAAAGTATACCCCAGTTGAAAAACTTTCTGCGTTCCAGTCAAAATTATATTTGCCACTATTATAAAATTCCTTATCAGCAAAGATAGTTTTTACGCGACCAGTTGCATCTGTCACATAAAGTGATAGAAGCGCATCTTGTAAAAGATCAAACGATATACGTGTATTACTGTTGAATGGGTTTGGATAATTCTGATAGAGAACAAAAAGCTCAGGAATCAGCGAAGCATCCGAAACACTTCTTTGATCAATATTTTCAGAACCAAAAGTGTTTTTCTTGGTATCATTCCATTTTTCTCCATCGGGAAAACGGTGGAGATTAATAAGATCTGCAGATGAAAGTTTAAACATCTCTATAGTATGTCGATTACTACCTTCAACCATATCATAATAAAGAACAATTGGCTCATTGTAATTGGATAAATCTATGTGAAATGCAGAATCAGAATATTGAATATCAAGACTATATTCTAAGTCAACCTCCCATAGATTATCATTATTTATACTAATAGTGTAATTCTTAGAACCAGCGGGTACACCAGCAACCTCTAAGGATAATTTAGCAGTACTTGGGTCCCAAAGAATTTCATTAAGCCATATGTCTGTATTTTCTCTCGATGATTTTATACCTTTAATGGATTCAACTGGAATGATATCCCTGTCTAAGGTTTTCATTATTTTTTTGTTTGCAATAAAATCAATCTTATCTACAATTTGATCCTCAATCAATAGCTGAGCATATTCCCAATCGCTAGGCGTTTTAATTCGCATTTCAGAACCTGGAAGCAGCGAAGGAATTATCTCAATCTCAATATTTTCATCAT
>PAVC01000027.1 GCA_002713885.1 Fidelibacterota bacterium | reverse complement strand
TATTCTTAATGTTGAGGCAGGTAACTACAGCGTTACCGCGTCCTACATTGGATATCAGAGCAGTAGTGAGTCTAACGTTTCGATCAAGGTTGATCTAACCACACCGCTTGACTTTAGCCTATCGGCTTCTGCAGTTGAAGGCGAGACCGTTACTATCGTTGGACAAAAAAGATTAATAGAAAAAAGTGCAACAAACTCTGTTCGCAGTGTTAGTGCCGAAGAAATCGGGAACTCAGCGTCTCGTAGTGTTTCTGGTATGCTAGATATGCAGGCCGGTGTTAGCATTACAAACGGCAGGCTTTCCATTCGCGGTAGTAGAGCGGAAGAGGTTGCCTACACATTAGATGGTGCTTCTATCACAGACGTTATTAATACTGGCCGTGATGTTTCTGCTATCCCTGAGGCGCTCGCCGAGATCTCTGTTGAGTCCGGCGGATATGGTGCCCATATTGGTGGCGCTAATTCAGGTGTTGTGAGACAGACACTGAAGACTGGTGGCAGCGAAGTAGGCGGAACGGTCCGCTTTGAATCTGGTGACTATGGTCACACAGATCTGACAGCTACCGTTGGCGTTCCGATCGGTAATAATATCAGAACCTTTGTCGCTCTGCGTAGCAATCACACAGATGACCACACCCCAACCTACTGGACAGATTTTAGCATTAATGATGGAGAGCCGATGGAGAGTACCGTTTCAGGTAACGCTCCTGATGGCGAGTCTGTTGCTATTGTCTTTGACTCTGGCGGCAAGAATGGTATCCCTCACCGTAAGCGTGATATCTTGCAGATAAATGCTACCGGGACTGTAGACCTTGGCGCTCTTAACCTTCGCCTGTCAGCAGTGATAGACAACAATACCTATGAGAGCAACGGTCTTCCTACTTATAATATTTTTGCTGATGGTTCAAATCCTGATTATGGTCCTTCACGCCTATCAAAGGGTGAACGTTCGCTTACGATGACAACTGCTCGTGTAAACTATTTTCTTAATCCTAATATGTTAGTCACGGCCGGCATAAGCACATTCTCACGTAGTTTTGAGTCTTACGATGATGGTATGGGCAAGCCTGGTAATTTTGGTGATGCTGTCAGCTGGGGTGATTCAGCATCCATAGCCGCAGCGGGCATTGATGCTTCCTGGTGGGGAGCTGGAAACACAAACTTTGCTACTCCTGGAGCAACCTATACCTCACCCTCTAGCTATTATGTGGCCAACACATTTGCGTTTGCAAGGCCTGGTGATATAAGAACCGGCTGGAGCAAAAACCAGCGTGACTCTTTTGGAATGGACGCAGGGCTAACCTGGCAGAGAGGCGATCATGAGATACGTGCCGGGTTTGACTATAAAGGATATACTTACCGCACGTACTATCTAAGTACTACAGCGATGTACAACCTAAATAAGAAAATCGCTGATGGTGACTACACCCGCGACCAGGTTAATGGTGGTTCAGATGCAGGTGTAACTTCAGACTTGTCAAACTACAACCGCGGTGGTCAGATTGGTTATGATGACTATGGTAACGAGGTAGACTCTGGCTGGGATGGTCCTCGTGAGCCTACGGTAACCTCTATCTATGTTAATGATAAGTACGAGGCTGGTGATCTTGTTTTAAGCGCTGGTGTTCGTATTGATAATTTTATGATGGACGACTGGAAAATGAAGGATCCTGATAATCCAGGATGGGACGAGTCAAACCAGGGAATCATGGAAAGTGAGTTTTCAGAGTCTGAGACAAAGACAATCATGCAGCCACGTCTTGGTCTGGCATTTCCAATTTCTGATGAAACAGTTTTCCATCTTCAGTATGGGAGATTTGCTCAGATGCCAGAGCTGGATCTACCGTATGCTTCTACCCGCTACATGCACCTAGTCTGGGGCGGTCAGAACTATACTCCAGATCCAATGGGGTTTGACCTTGATCCTGTAGAGACCACACAGTACGAGGTTGGCATGAGCTACCAGTTTGCACCATCTGCTGCGATTGACATAACAGCATTTGCTAAGAACACAACCGGTCAGATTGTTATTTCTAAAAACAGAGATGTTGAGATTGATAATACATACGGTGTCGCAAAAGATGCTGTACTTTATGATAATGGTGATTTTACCACAGTAAACGGTTTTGAATTTACCCTAAGAACCCGCAGGGTTAGTAACCTACAGACCTTTGCTTCTTACACGTGGTCTGATGCGAGGGGTATAAACTCAGATCCAAACACTGGAGCTGGTAACCTAGCTCAGGACGCTCTAAGTCCTCCACCTGTGATGATTTCTCCGCTTTATTACCACAACAAGCATCGTGGTGCTGTGGCGCTGGACTATCGTTTAAGTGATGGTATGCTCAATGGTCTCGGGTTTAATTTTGAGTACAAGTTTAACAGTGGACATCCGTACACACTTAGTGATGGTGGAATGGGTCAGCGCGCTGCAGACGCGGGTGCGATTCTTGCAGACGCTCGTTCACGTGAGCCACAAGAGCCGGTTGGCTCTTCTACCACTCCGTGGCAGAGATATGCTAATCTAAAAGTAGACTACAACCTATCACTTGGTGGTGTTGGTGTTACGCTTTTTGCTTATGTGAGCAACTTGTTTGATACGAAGAATGTGATCAATGTTTATTCACGCTCAGGAAACGCGTATGACGATGGCTTCCTAACAGATCCGGCACTAAGCACGGAGATTGTTGCTGCCAATGGACAAAACTATGTTGACCTATATCGTAATGTAAATCTTGAAAATAGAAAGCACTATATGGGCGACTTTGGTTTAGATGTTTTTTCTACACCGCAGATCGTTAAGATGGGTGTGTCAGTCAATTTCTAGGCTGATTTAGCGTGTATAAAATGAATCATAATAAAGAAAAGGGTATAACAACCATGAAGAAAAAGAATCTTACAATGATTGCTACCAGTGTGGTGTTTCTTCTTTCGACATTATTTGCGAAAGAGATGACCAACGCTGGCAGCCAACAGGTCGCTAGAGATCTTGGGGGGCTTGAAAATCAAAGCCCGGCCATCTCGGTGATGAATATCAATAACATAGCTCAATGGACTATGAAGGATGGTGCATACACCACAGCTGGTAGTCATAATGGGCAACAAGGAGACTATCCAATTTTTACTGGTGGTCTAATCTATGCTGATGGCATGCTCTGGGGAGCTAAAGTTACAGATCATCAGGGGACCAGCGAAGTAAGAGTTGGTGGATCAACCTATTACCATGGTTTAAAAGCTGGACGTGTCATCTATAAAGATGGCGCAGTTGCAGGTTCTGATGATCCTGTAAACAACCACGTTTGGCGTGTTCGCAAAGACTGGTCAAATGGTGACCTAACGACAGATGCTGCTAACTACTATGGCTACACCTCTGCTAGTGATGTTAGTGCAGAGCAGATCGCCACTGTAAAGGGGCAGTATGAGTATGACTGGATGAACTGGCCTGCAGCATGGGGTGCTCCATATGATGACGTTGATGGTAATGGAAGCTATGACCCAAACACTGATATTCCAGGATATCCTGGCGCTGACCAGACATTGTGGACCATTGCGAATGATGTTCCTACAATTGTCAGCGCTGCTGGTGATAGTATAGGCTATCAATCAACGGCTCCAAACCTGTATGGTGCTGATCCAATTGGTATTGAGCTTCAGATCACTATGTGGGGTTATGCGTTTGGTGCTGGTGACCCTCTAGGGAATATGATCTTCAAAAAGGCAACCATGAAATATACTGGGCTTCCTTTGAGCCCGGCCGATTCTAGAATGGACTCACTCTATTTTACTCAGTGGTCTGATCCTGATCTTGGAACCTACACTGATGACTATGTAGGCTGTGATATAGAGCTTTCTTTTGGTTATGTTTACAATGGTAATCGTTTAGATGGTGTATTTAATGGTATCCATAATATTCCGTGTCCTGCTGGTGGATATGATTTTCTACAGGGGCCTCCAGACACTGACGACATAGATGGAGATGGGGATACAACTGAATATCTTGGTATGACTTCGTTTACCTATTTTGGTGCTGGTTCGTCAATCAGTGATCCAGACCTTGCATCGTATGCGGGTTCGTTACAGTTTTATAATTTGATGGAAGGGTTTCTACCTCGTCCAGAGTACCCTGTTCAGATACCCTGGATAGATCTTTCAACCGGTCTAGAGACAAAATTTGCTCTTGCTGGTGACCCGGTAGCGGGTTCTGGTTGGATCGATGGTGTGCAGCTGCCTCCTGGTGACCGTCGTCTGGTGATGGCCAGTGGACCATTTACAATGAAACTAGGCGAGTCTGCCGATGTGGTTATTGGACTTTTAGGCGGTATGGGATTAGATGCCGTATCCTCTGTTTCGGTGGCTAAGTTTCATGATCAATATGCTCAGTATGCGTATGATCAAAACTTTAGCCTGCCAAGTGCTCCGTCTTCACCAAGCCTTTCTGGTGTTGAGATGGATGGTGCGATAGGGATTGACTGGGGCTCAAATGCTTCAGCGGTTTCAAGCACTGAGGAAACCGTAAGCGCTGGCTTTGAGTTTGAAGGGTATGTTGTTTATCAGCTTCCATCTTCCAGCTCACCATTGAGCGAGGGTGTAAAGGTTGCGACCTATGATAAGGTTAACCTGATCCTGAATATTTTAGATCCAACAGTCGACCCTATCACGGGTCTGGTTGTTGACGCTGCAAAACAAACTGGTACAGACGGTGGTGTTCAGCGTTATTTTGATACAGACTATGATGAGATTCGTGGTCGTCCAATGTCTAATGGTATTAGCTATCACTTTGCTGTAACAGCTTATAGCTTCTTGCCTGATAATGAAGGAAGTCCGTTTAAGACTTTGGAATCAGGAGAGAGCAGAATATCTATTGCTCCTCATGATGCTAACCCTGGTGTTATGGTTTACAGTGAAATGAGCTCAGACATTGAGGTGGTCCATGATGGTACTGCTAACGCATTTGTTAATGTTAACGTTGTTAACCCAAATGAATTAACAGGTGATGCTTATGAGGTTTATTTTTCAGAACAGGTATATGAACTAAATTTAGATGGTTCTTGGTCAGCGGTTGGGGCAGCAAGAGGGGCTTCAAAAGTAACCGACTTATCAACAACAACTGTTACTGGAGCCGCTGCAACTAGTCTTACTGTTGGTACAATTGATGTATCTTTTCAAATTAATGTTGGATCTCCAGATTATAACTATGCTGATGGAGTACAGTTAACATTTCCAGTGGGTACTGTTATAAATAGCGCTGCTGGTGGACCGATTGCATTAATATCTGACGTTAATCCAAATGTTGTGATGTTTGGTGATAATTCAGTATCAACTGGTGGTTTTTTCTCCGGTGGAGAAGTTGTGGTGGTAAATATTAATACGCCTTCAGGTTTCCCAGCTACTGCTATCGATGTAGATTGGATAGTTTATGATGATGGTTGGGCTCAGGCTTGGTGTACAGGAGTTAATGTCGCCGACTGCGCTAACTGTGATACTTATTCAATAGGTACTGGGTGCGATGGAACTGTATACACGGAACTTGCAGATGCTAATGGTACTGTTTCGGTTTCTGAGCTAGCTCTGTTTGTTCAAACAGAAAAGCATTGGAATCTTGGCAATACAACTAGTGGAGCGGTTCTTTTAGAAAAGCAAACCTTTGTTGGCGGTGCAGATTCCTGGAATGGTGCATCAGCTGAAAATAAATCAATGTTGCATTATAATTCTGCGGCTGCTGTAACAACAGACGGTTTCCAAGTTAATGTTGATGGTGGATATGCTGCTCCAACAGATGTATTTGGACATACTTATGACCTTGATGCGGATAATGCTGCTCTTTATGGTGAATCGATTTATGATATTGACTCCTATGCTCAAAATGGTTGGGCGCTTACGGCAAAAGCTGTAGACACTTATGGCAATGGTATAACAGATGTTGGCATTCTGCAGAGAGATATTGAGGTTAGGTTTGTTGGTGAATTCAGAGATGAACCAATTGTAACTGATGCTGGTGTGGTTTACTATGATGGTGATCCAAATCTTCCAGGTTCTTATGCTTGGTTGAGTGGTTCTAGGGTTGGTTCTTTTTCTGATCACCCAGATCCAGCGAATGATGGATCAGGTGTGCCAATTAGAGTTTGGGTTCCATTCCAAGTATGGGATATGGAGGCTGAAGGTGGCGAAATGCAGATTGATATTGATCTCTACGATAGAATACAATCTTATGATGCTGGTGATACCGTATATGTGTTTAATCCATATAATCGTATGTATACTCACTTTATTCACCATGCTTATCAAGAGGACGGAGTATATGATGGTGGCTCTTCTGGATACCCAAGTGATTTTTTCACCTGGAACGTGGTATGGTGGGATACTCAGTTTAACCAGGGTGATATTGTCACGTTTAACTATGCAAACCCAATTCAGGTTGGTATAGATAAGTTTACGTGGGCCACACAAGCTAGTACGACAGCTTCCTCTAATGATGTTTCAGCGGTAAGTGTTTATCCAAATCCTTACTACGGAACACACGAGATTGAAAGCAGCCGCGGTGACAAATATGTTTCGTTTAACCATCTTCCTTCAGAGGCGACGATTGATATCTACTCTTTAGGCGGTGTGTTTGTTAGGAGCATAGATAAAAATGATGCTGGCCAGTTTCTGCAGTGGGATCTTAAAAACCAGTATGGTTATCCTGTTGCTAGCGGCATGTACGTTGCCCGGGTAACATCAGGTGGTGAAGAGAAAATCTTAAAGATAGCCCTTGTTCAAGAAACGCAAGTGCTTAAGTACTATTAATGACCATTTAAACGGAGAGAAAAATGAAAAAACATATAATCGCAAGTATCGTAATTATTGTTGTTAGCTCCTTGGTCCTTGGACAGAATTCCAGGATGGGATCTGCTTCTTCTACCCAATTGCTTGTTGTTCCTAGCGCTAAACATCTATCAGGTGGTGGCGCTGCTGCAACGGCTACGGGTATGGACGCAACCTTTTGGAATCCAGCAGGGCTAGCGATGAGTGAAAACAGTGTTGACGCTATCTTTTCAAATCGTCAATATTTTGCTGATATTGATAACAGCTTTTTTGGAATCGCTACAGATATTGGTGACTACAAAATGGGTGTCAGTGTCAGAACCTTTAATATTGGTGATATAGATGAAACGACTGTGTTTTATCCTGATGGAAATGGTCAGGTGTTCACACCTAACTTTTCAATCTTGGGTGCAACCTTCGCTAGAAAACTGTCTGATAATACAAGTGTTGGCCTAAACGCTAACCTAATTAGAGAAGGTTTTGGACGTGTTGCTGCCACAGGTGTTGCCTATGACCTAGGTGTACAATACAGAGGGCTTCTTGGAAGAGAAGGTCTTGATGTTGGTTTCACACTGAAAAACTTTGGCTCACCGATGAAATATGATGGTGAGGGTCTTGGTGTTATGGCTTCCCCTGTTGATGGTGATCGTCCAGTGGAATACTATAAGATTGATGCAGCATCTTTTGATCTTCCATTCGTATTTGATATGGGGGTGTCTTACAATATAGCAGGTGCTGATATTGGTGTGACCTACACGAGTAACTATTACTCGACTGACGAACTTAAGTTCAGTGTTGGTTATGCTCTTGAGGGTCTTGGTTCTGTTGGCGTAGGCATGCAGTCTTCATCAGCGTCCCAGGAAATTGATGATACCGATGACTGGTATACAAATCCAGCAGACGGTGTCTCTTTTGGAGCATCTTTAGATATGTCTCGATTTGTTGGAATGAACCTGAGCGTAGACTATTCAATGTTGCCTATGGGTGACTTTGGTACAAACTCAGTTGTCGCACTTCGAGTAGCTTTCTAGAATCATTTATAATAACTAGAATCAAAAAGGGCAGATAAGATATCTGCCCTTTTTTTTTATGCGTCGTTTTATTTTTATATTATTTCTTTATATTTTATTTACTTGCTGTGTTTATAGTAACGTATATAATGGATTGATTTTGTATTCTTATAGTCAAGGAGTTGGATCCTCTAATACATATTTAATGAACAATAACTACTTATATATAAATACGTGGGACCATTTAGGCGGCGTTATTGGGATACCTCATTTAAACACTGACAGATCTATTATCGTTCAATCAAGGTCTCAAGATCATTCGTTTGGGAATTCACATGGCCCTGTTGGTGGAGTTTTTGAAAAATTAGACTGGGCTGGGAATATTCTATGGAACTATAGTTTTTATAGTGATCTCTTTCATCCGCATCATGATTTTGAAGTATTACCAAATGGAAATATTCTAGCATTGGCCTGGGAAAAGAAAAGTCTTCAAGAGGCTCAAAATTATGGCAGGATAAATATCATAAATGAAATGTGGCCGCTTATGATCGTTTAGATTCAGCCAGTGGTACCTGATAGTGGGATCATTGCTTGGGATTATAATTTCGAGAATATTCAGGGACACCCTGGAAACACAGCAAGAGCAAAAAAATATAAATTAAATTATTTAGACACCGAAGTTGGAGATCTCACAAGCGATCACTTAATTAATATATATGATTTAGTGGCGCTTGTTGAATTGATCATGGACGGTCAGTACCACG
This sequence comes from Fidelibacterota bacterium, assembly GCA_002713885.1. Lineage (GTDB taxonomy): Bacteria > Fidelibacterota > Marinisomatia > Marinisomatales > UBA1611 > TMED80. Next base: position 10,536 of record PAVC01000027.1, on the reverse strand, counting down.
AAAAAGCAGATCAAAACAGTGATGGCGAGGTAAACAATGTAGACCTCGATATTTTGACAGAGTTAATAATGAACTTATAAATTTAGCTGTTTTGAAATATATCGATCAGCATACTATAAAGCTTTTCAAATTTTACGTCTTTTCCTAGATATACTTCTTTATTATCCTTTTGTAATATCATTTCCCAGTGTAAATGAGCCTCATTCTTCGTCCCCAGTGTACTAGGCCTAGTTCCTGTGTTCCCGGTTTTCCCAATGATCTGGCCAGCTTCTATCTCCGCGCCACCAACTATATTATTGTCAATACTTGATAAGTGAGCATAGATCGTAATTACTCTGAATCCAGGTACTAAATCAAATCCATGATCTAAGAAAATAGCTTTTCCTAAAAGAACACTGTTAAATATATCAGAAGGCGTGTGACCTACCTTTGTTGATGATTTAAGCAGCTTTACCCTAAAATCAGCAGGGTATTCTTGATAATTGTGGTCTGCACGTATGACAAATCCTTTGGCTACGGCTCTAACTTCTGTCCCCCAGTTAGCAAAAAAATCTATGCCTTTGTGAGTGCCATTTCTATAAGTCCGAGGAGCATTTGGNAGTCGAGANGCTCGTTTCGGGATTNTTACTTTTTTACAGGGAAGAAGAAGCCTTAAATNTTTTACCCACAAAGGATTAAATGCTGNATCAAGTTGTGNAGGCTTTTCTAATTTATTTATGGTNCCCAGTATATGTATTGGTGAGGTGTTTGAGTTTTCCAGGTTTTGACCTGGAATAANNTGAGAGAGTAGTATAAAAAGAAAAAGNCTTATCATTTAATTTTAGNAATATAGTCTATTGCTGATATTGTAGCATCAATAGGATNCCCAGTAAAAGNTTTAATGTTATTACCCAAAAGGATNGATTCATTTTCTTGTGTACCGAAGCTAATTGATTTTTTAAAATAAATAGATGCTGTAGGAAGTTTCGACAGGTGAATAGTCTCTAGTATGGTTTGATTGTACTTTGCCCAAGAAGTAGGAATAATAACTAACCCTTTTGCCTGGTTTCTGTTCCTCTGAATGAAGTTAAGCGCTATGTATTCTTTATGTGTTTGTATAATCTTTAGTTTGATTTCTTTATTTCTAACGTGCCGTCTAATTGCTCGGTTAAATCTGTCTAGTGTTAGTGAATCTTTGGCGGTTGATGATTTTAAACCTAGAAGATTAAGGTTTGGTCCTTGTAGTACTAATATTGTCATTATTCTAATGGTATAAAGTTTCCTAGTATATAGCCAATAATAATACCAATCAATAGAGCGAGAGTAACAGTTCTACTTTTTGATAATTCATNAACATATCCTTTCTTTATAGCAACCCCGGAAACAATCCAGCCAACAGCGTTTAATATATAAAAGACAGGTATAGATATTACTTTTAGAATAAAAGGGCCAAAAAAGGGGATTAAAGCGATTAAAGAGGTTATTCCTGTAAATACCTGTGTGAATATTCCTAGTACTACAGTAATAAGAACTACTATTCTCTGGTTTATCCCATACTCAGGACCATAAACCAATGCAGCGCCTATTAAGGAAAATAAAATACCCCAAAATAATATTTTCCATTTATAATAAGATATTATTGAGAGTCTGTTCATTTTACGATAGAAACATTATAGTTTATTCTTTCCATGAGTATTTGCCGATTAATCCAGAGATACCAACAATTGGAATGTAAATAGGTTGAGCCAGATTCCATATGATATAAGCAGTTATTGATACCGATGTTAAAAATAATCTAGACCCAATAAACATAACAAAAGCTTCCAGAAAAAATTTTATGGTAATTAAAAATATAGAAAGGCTCGAGGAGAATATGATGCTATAAAGAATACAGCTATTCGCTAAAAAGGCAGAAAGTAAAAAACCAAAAAATAAAGGATTTCTTCTTAATGTGAATTTAGAGTTAGAAGACCAGCGCACTCTTTGGTTTAGATAGCCTTTAATTGATTTCTTGGGTAGCGTTGAGACAAAACTATCTGGGTCGTAATTAAAGATGGCGCCTTTTAATGAAGATATAGTCTGGACCACGTACATATCATCTCCAGAGATTTGATCTTTTACAGGTTCAAATCCGTTTATTTTGTAAAAATCCTCTTTTTTATATGCAAGATTCTGTCCTGAACCTGAACATACTATGCCATGGGTTAATAGCCCTCCATTGGCGGCCATTATCCCTAAAAAATCTATTTTCTGGAATTCATTAATCAATGTATTGCTGCTAGCTATTTTTGAATATCCGATTACTATTTTCCCAGTGCTTTGTACTAACAGGCCCATGCTTTTTATCCAGTCTCTAGGTACTCGGCAGTCTGCATCTGTGGCAATAATTATTTCACCGTTTGAGTTATCTATTGCCTGAGTTAGTGCATACTTTTTTGGAGCCATATTATGTTTTTTATCAATATGGATCGTTTTAATGAATGAATAGTCAGACGCGAATCGATCAATAATTTTACCAGTGCTATCATCAGAGCGATCATTTGCAATAAGGATTTCTAATTGGTTTTTATCAACAGATTGATTGACAAGGTCATTTAATAGATTAGAAATATTCTTTTCTTCATTCCTAGCAGAAATAACTACTGAAATTGGAGGAAGATTAGCCTCAGGATTTATCATTTTTTTTCTAAAAAGTAATCCCGAAAAAATTATTACAACAAAACAGAAATAGACACCTGTCCCTAATAAAAGAAACAAATCCATATTACATTGATAAAAATAGTCCAGCGATTAAGAAATAAAACAATACACCTAAAATATCTATACTAGTGGTCACAAATGGCCCCGTAGCCACAGCGGGGTCTATATCTAATTTTCTTAATATTAATGGAATTATAGTCCCAACTGTAGCAGCAACTATCATGGAAACACAAATACTTAAGCCCACTACAACACCAAGATAGTTATGGGCATTAGGAAAGGTAATTTTCGCAAAGANTCCTAANAAAATNCCGTATAGAATTCCAAGCAAGAGACCTACCTGCATCTCTTTTATAATTAGCTTGATCTCTCCTCCAATATGTACTCTTCCGGTTGCCATCCCCCTAACTATTATTGTTGATGATTGGGTAGCAATATTCCCNCCCATACCTAGGATAACAGGAATAAAAGCAGCGAGTGCAATTATATTTTCAAGCATATTTTCAAATACCCCTATTAAATAGGCTGCANTAACACCACCAACCCAACTAGCAAAAAGCCANGGTAATCTTGTTTTCGCATTTTCCCAGCTTGATTTTAATAATATTTCTCTGTCTTTACCTGCGCCAGCCATTTGTAAAAAATCTTCCGTGGCTTCTTCTCGAATTACATCTACAACATCATCCACTGTAACAATACCTAAAAGATGTGAATCAGAATCAATAACAGGAACAGCTAAATAATTATATTGTGCAACAACTCTTGCAACTTCTTCCTGATCTGTTTCTGGCCTTANTGAGTGGACATTCTTGATCATCATGTCTTTGAGCGTGGTTGTAGAAGGGGTGGTGGTTAAGGCNCGAAGTGATATAACCCCAACCAAACGATCATCATCATCAGTTATGTAAAGGTAAAAAACCATCTCAGCGTCTTCTTGATCTTGTAATGTTTTTATTGCCTCACCGGCAGTGATTCCTTCATTTAGTGTAAATACTTCTGTATTCATTAATGCCCCGGCACTATCTTCAGGATAGCCCATTATCTCAGCAATCTCTTCTTGCTCCTCAGTATTTAATAATTCAATAACTGATTGTGCTTTTTCTTCTTCTAGGGCATTTAGGATGCCACTTTGATCATTTGTAGGGGCTTTTTCAATTATTGATGCTATCCGTTCTAGACTCTCATTCGCTAAGAGATCATTAATTAAAGCGTCATCCAATTCTGACAAAAATTCAGCAGTATGTTCATTTTCATTCATCAAAGTAAATATCTCAATTTGTTCTTCATCAGTAAAATGTCTAAATACCGTGGCCAAGTCAGCCGGATGCGTTTTTCTGGTAAGTTTAATGAGATTTGTTTTAGCCTGCCTTCTAAGTAAGCGACGATAGGTATCTCTCAATATATTTATTTCATGGTTAAACATTTCTTTACGCATATTAACCCTCAATAATATTTAATCCCTCTAACCCCTTATATATTAAATAAACAGCTATGAAAAGAAAAATTGGAGACACATGGTTTTTCCACAAATAAAAATTAAGGTTAATATCATCAAAGATAGATAGTATATATGCAGNTCCATTGTTTATGCTATGAAGCATAATACTAGGAAGCACGGATTTTGTTTTCCAAGATAAAAACCCAAGAACAACACCTAATATATATATCTGAATAGTCCAAAATGGNTTAAAGTGTATCATTGCAAAAAAGAGGCTAGTNACAAGCACAGCGCGGGTTATATCTTTCCAATGGTCTTCTAAAAATTTCTGTAAAAATCCACGAAAAACTACNTCCTCACCGATGGGNGCTACAATAACAACAGCTAGAAAAAGAAACACATATCCAAGTATTGAATCAGGTTGCATTATTCCACTTAAATCAATTATATAATCAGGGGTAGGTATAATTTGATGTATTATTCTATCTAATGTATCAATGATAATTAATACCCCAATGCTAAATATGAGTGAATACTGAATAGTCTCTAGAGAAACCATCTTTATTCTTAACGAGTCAAGGATGGGTNTTTGTTTAATATTTAAATAATAGAGTGGCGGAACNAGTATAATTCCNTGGCCTAAGAAAAAAGAAATNTAAATATATAGTTTATCTGTTTGTTCAGGAGAAGACGCAGAAAACCCCATGATTAATCCGCCAACTGTAAACGCGGAAATAATCGACAAGGCGACAATGCCAAATACGGCTCCAATGCTTATTACATTGTTCATGATAACCAGGCTCCTGAGGATTCATACTTTGGAACTTACATCGTACATTTTTTATATAGAAAAGATGATTTATTTTGTTAAAATGGCTTGGGATAATGAAAATAGAGGTTGTTTTGATAAAACAGTAAGATTATGTTTGATACCAGNAAATAAAGATTTAAAAATATTAACCAGCACTATGAATGGGGCATCTGAGATGATGCCCCATTTTATTTAATAGCTATATTTTTCATTAATATTGATCCAGCTATTGCAAGATTNAGTGATTCCCCATATCCTAGTTTTTCGATTGAAATAACCTTATTCATTTTATTTTTTATTGATGTATCAATCCCCCTTGATTCGCTTCCCAAAACAAGAACAATTTTTTTATTACGATCTGAATTTTCTATTTGATCAGGACCGTTTTGATCTGCTCCTATTATGAAATATTCATGATTAAAATATATTTGATAGTCAATATTTTGATAAATATTTAAATATATATGTGCTCCTACAGCAGAACGAACGACTTTGGAGTTTAGTGGGTCTGCAGAATTTTTTGATAGAGCTACATTTTTTATATTAAACCAAGCTGCTGATCTTAAGAGCGCNCCTAAATTCCCNGGNTCTGATATTTCATATAGATACAACCATCTTTTTGANTCATAATCTANACTAGGCAGAGGTTTAAACATGCANATNCCAATAATTCCTGATGGTGTTTTTGTGTCTGATAAATTTTTCATATCCTTATCAGNGACAACACTATAAANAATGTTTTGTTTNTCGCATAATTGCATCATCTTTNTATTAATCATAGCAAAATTTTTGTTCATAAATATTTCTTTAACCAGGTTGCTATTATTAATAAAAGATTGAACACATCGGGCTCCCTCTATTATAAATAACTGTTCTTTTTTGCGCCCTTTATTAGTTTTAAGAGATAGAATTTGTTTAATTCTGTTAGGACTTATCATATAATTAATTTTTTCATCAATAATAGATATTAAAAATAGATAAAAAACACCAGTAAAGCACTTGGTCGAATCGATTCAACCGAGTAATTTTATTTTGATGAAAATGATATACAATTTATGAGTAAGAATATTCCAGATATAGATACAGATATTTCTGGCTGGTATAATAAGATAGTTACGAAAGCCGGTCTAGCAGACTATGGTCCCGTTAAAGGGACTATGGTAATTAAGCCGTATGGATTTCAGCTTTGGGAAAATATAAAAGAAGTTTTTGACAGCATGATTAAAAAAACTGGGCACACAAACGCTTATTTCCCATTATTAATCCCAAAATCGTTTTTAGCTAAAGAGGCAGAGCATGTTGACGGCTTTGCAAAAGAATGTGCCGTCGTAACTCATACCAGATTGAAGTTTGAAGATAATGATATAGTAGTTGATCCAGAATCTCGTCTAGAAGAGGAAGTCATAATTAGACCGACCTCTGAGACAGTTATATGGTCTATGTATAAAAAATGGATACAATCATATAGAGATTTACCGATACTGATAAATCAATGGGCTAATGTCGTAAGATGGGAAATGAGAACCAGACTTTTTTTAAGGACCACTGAGTTTTTATGGCAAGAGGGACATACAGCGCATAAAAACAAGGAAGAAGCAGAAAAAGAGACTCTAGATATTCTTGAGCTTTATCGAAAATTAGCCGAAGATTATCTAGCTATTCCAGTTTTTACAGGTTTGAAAACTGAATCGGAAAAATTTGCTGGAGCAGATAGAACCTATTGTATCGAGGCGATGATGCTAGATAAGAGAGCTCTTCAGGCAGGTACATCGCATAATTTAGGACAAAATTTTGCTAAGGCATTTGATGTAAAGTTCCAGACGGAAGACAATAAAGAAGAATTTGTTTGGGCAACAAGTTGGGGGATAAGTACCCGGCTTATTGGTGGTGTAATTCTCGCACATGGTGACAAAAAAGGGCTCAGAATACCACCAAACATTGCACCAATCCAGGTGGTGTTAATTCCTATTTTTAGAGATGCTCAGCAAAAACAAGAGGTTGAACAGTATATTCATTCTATAATAAATAATTTAGACAATATTGGAGTACGTTATTTTGTAGACTGGAGTGATTCTTCTCCTGGATATAAGTTTAACGAATGGGAGATGAAAGGCATACCAGTTAGAATGGAAATTGGGCCTAGGGATGTTGAATCAAATAAAGTCGTTTTCGCTCGTCGAGATAATGGAGAAAAATATACGATATCATGTGATGAATTGAGTGAAAAAATAAATACACTCCTAATTGAAATTCAAAGCAATTTATTAAATCAGGCTAAATCATTTAGGGATAACAATACTCACACTGTTCAGTCATATAAAGAGTTTAAAGATATTATTGAGTCTGGTGGATTTATCAGATGTGGTTGGGATGGGTCAGAAGAAACCGAATCAAAAATAAAAGAGGAAACCAAAGCAACTATTCGTTGTATTCCTTTTGATGAAAACCCAAAAAACCTTAACTGTATTTATTCTGGGGGGGCCGCTAAACACGAAGTAATATATGCTAAGGCCTATTGATTCTAATGGGTCAAAATGATTGTTAATACGACTGCTATTGTTTTAAAAACCTTTCCCTATGGTGAAACAAGTTTGATTTCAAGGTGTTTTACCAAAGAGAAAGGGAAAGTTTCATTTATCATTAGAGGTGCACAATCAAAAAAGAATTTGACAGCACCATATTTTCAGCCTCTTAGTCATATTCAAATTATTTATAATGAAAAAGAAAAAAGGGATCTACAAATTGTTTCAAAAGTTAACTTTGTCGATATCTGGTTAAAAATTTCTTCCTCATTAAAAAAAATGACATTGTTGCAGTCGATCCTTGAAATAACAGATTTTACATTAGAAATAAATGATCCTCATCCTACCTTATTTACAATATTAATTGACATTGTTAGTTATTTTGAAAAAGGCAGTGTTGAGCCAAACCTTGCTTTTTGGTTTTATGAGTGTGAGCTGTTATCTGAAATGGGATTCAGGATTGATTTGACGAATAATAAAATAAATGGATATAGTTTTCCTGACCCCGATGAAGGAGAAAACAGTTTAAAAGTTTTGCAACATTTGATAAATAGACGCGTTGATCAAATAATATTTGATAATGTTTCAAAAAAAGATAAAAAAATAATATCTAACTATCTCTATCAACAATTATGTTATCATTTTGAACGATTTGATCACCTGAAATCATTTAAAGTCGCTAGAGATGTTCTAAATAGTGTATAGCGAATATTTTTTATTAAGGATTGCTTTAATATTAAATATGTATATTTAAGTCATTCTATGAAATATAGATTACAGTTTAATCCTGGAGAGGTTGCTTATAAGCCTCAATTATTTACAGATGCTATTAAAATATTGGTATCCGTTAATTTTTGTATATATATACTACAATCAGTTTCAGGAAAAGAAGATGTTTTCTTCAGGTTATTTGGACTGGTCCCTAGTACTTTTATGTCAGACTTAATGCTTTGGCAGCCTTTTACTTATATGTTTTTTCATGCCCCTTTTTATTCTTCTGTGGGCATATCACATATTTTATTAAATATGCTTGGGCTGTGGGTTTTTGGAAGAGAGCTAGAGCAAGCATGGGGGAAAACTAAATTTCTTAGATATTACTTTATTACAGGGATTGGCTCAGGTTTAATAACATATTTTTTTCAGATGAGTTCAGATAATCCTGTTATTGGAGCCAGTGGTGCTGTATATGGGATTCTACTAGCATATGGTGTCTCCTACCCTAATAGAATGTTATATATATGGGGATTAATTCCAGTGAGGTCAATGTGGCTTGTTATTATTATGGGATCAATAGCTTTTTTTGGACTTCTTGGAAATGCTGATGGTATCAGCCATGTAACCCATATCTCAGGCATGGTTATTGGGTATGTGTTGCTCAAAAAGAAGTGGAGATGGCGCGATATCTGGTTTGCAATACGTAAAAAAACTATTGAATTTCAGGTTCAAAGATATGAAGAGAAATCTATCAAAAATAAAATGCTTCAAAAAGACATTGATGTGATCCTAGAAAAGATTCAAAAAGTTGGTTTTATTGGACTATCCGATATGGAGCAAAGTAAACTATATGAAGCCAGTAAGACTATGTCAAAAGATGGACAAAAAGATTAATATTAAACTTTAAATAAAATGAGTCATTTATGAAATCAGAATGGGATTTTGGGACCCTCATAGGTTTAGTAGCGGGCGTTGTTTGTATTTTTGTGGCAATGATTTGGCCTGAAGGAGATACGGTTATAATCATCCCCACAGAAGGCAAGGGATTCAGGTGGGAACAATTAGCTTGGTTTTTCCAGCCGCAATCAGTTTTCATTGTGGTTGGAGGAGTGTTATGTGCAACGCTTGTTAATTATCCACTAAAAGCAGTCCTTAGTCTAGGTAAAGTATTTAAAAATGTTGTTTTGTCTGAAAAATTTGATTTTACTGGTATGATAGATAAGATTGTGGTTTTAGCTGAAAAATCTCGTAAGGATGGACTTTTATCTCTAGAGGCCGGCCTTAGTGAAATTGATAGCGTTTTTCTGAGAAATGGTGTAGAGCTAGCTATCAACGAACGGGACTCTAGCCGATTAAGAACTTTTCTTTCTATGGACTTAAATAATATTTCTACTCGTCATGTTGGCGCTCAAGAAATAATATTATACATGGCTGCCTATGCGCCTGCTTTTGGAATGCTGGGGACGGTTCTCGGGCTAATTATTATGATGAATAAGTTTCAAATGTCAGGAGAAACCTCGTCCATAGATTTTAATGTGGCTGAACAGTTTGCATCTCTTCTTTCGGGAATGGGGACCGCGTTAATAACTACCTTTTATGGGGTGTTTTTTGCGAATATGGTTTTTCTTCCAATTTCCGGAAAGCTAAAACGAAGGTCTGAGAATGAGTTGATGCTAAAAAATATCGTTTTAGAAGGTATAATCAGTATACATGGTAGAGAACATCCTATTCTAATCAGAGAAAAATTGATGACTTTTGTTGCCAGGTCAGAAAGAAAATTGATTAATAAGAAAGGGGCATAAGTCTGGAACTCAGTAAGCCAGTATCGCAAGAAATGGCCAGGGCAAAAACTACTGCCTGGGCACTTACTTTTGCCGATCTGACGACTTTGTTATTAACCTTTTTTGTACTGCTCCTGGTTATTCTTAATGATGCTGAATCCCATGTAGACCGCTGGGTTAATGTTATACTAGATGAAACAGAAAAAGAGTTAAGACCTCTACAACAAAGTAAGCTAGTAGAAATAGAAAGAGTAACCAAAGGAATAAAAATCACCTTGACTGGGGCAAAATTATTTAAGTCACTCTCAGCAGATTTAAGTCCTGAGGCGGACCCAATTCTAGTCCAAATTGGAGGTCTAATACGCACCTCTACCTTAATGAATCTTCATACGCAACCTCGCTGGGAACCGCTATTTAAAATGATTGCTAGATCAAATGATACCTTAAATATAGAGCTGCGGTGTGAGGGACATACTGATGATAAGCCTATTCCAATGAATTCTAAATTCAGAAATAACTGGGAATTAAGCTCTGCAAGATCTTTAAATCTTGTACAACGTTTGAGTGAACTTGCAGAAATGGATCAACATT
>PAVC01000026.1 GCA_002713885.1 Fidelibacterota bacterium | reverse complement strand
AAAACTCGGACAAACCTGTAATCGCTGCTGTTAGTGGTTTTGCGCTTGGCGGTGGATCTGAGATTGCTCTGGCATGCCATATTCGGGTTGCGAGCGATAATGCTGTGTTTGCGCAGCCTGAAGTTAAGATTGGTTTGATACCTGGTTGGGGAGGTACACAAAGATTACCAAGAATAATTGGTAAAGGTTTGGCAAATGAACTAATAATTACAGGAAGAAATGTCGATGCTCAAGAGGCGCTCGAAATAGGATTAGTTAATAGAGTGGTTTCAAAAGAAGAATTGATCAATACTTGTGTTGATATCGCTAAATTGATTATAAAGAATAGTCCGAATGCGGTTTCAGAATCTATTAAGCTAATTAATATTTCCTCAGGCACTGAATTAAACAAGGGTTTATCTAGGGAAGCAGAAGAATTCTCAGAGTTATTTGAGACAGAAGAAACAACCGAAGGATTGACAGCCTTTGTAGAAAAGAGACCTCCAAAGTATTAACCGACTATGGCTCGTTATGTTATCCTGTCTATAGACTCGTTTGACTATATAGAAAATAAAACAGGCAACATGCTTATACGCTATAGAACGAATGAGGTTGTAGCTGTTATTGATCCGAGTAAAAAAGGTTTGTGCTCTCAGGATGTAATCGGGGTCGGTGGAAAAATCCCAATAGTATCATCATTCAATGAGTCTAAGCGATATAAGCCAGATACTCTAGTTATCGGAAACGCTCCGCAAGCAGGAAAGATCACTGAAGAAATGAAATCTGAATTGATTTCTGCACTAAGTTTTGGTGTGGATGTTATAAGCGGGATGCACAATTTTTTGTCAACAGATAAAGAGTTGTTAAATATTGCAAAAAAGAATAAGGCAAAAATTATAGACTTGCGAAAACCTCCTTCAACACCTCATTTTCCAGAAGGAACTTGGAAAAATCGGAGCACACCTGTTTTATTGGTTGTGGGTAGCGATTGTGATACAGGTAAGATGACTACTGCATGGGAAATAAAAGAAAGATTATCTGCTTATAATAAAAACATTGAATTCATAGGAACCGGGCAAACAGGTATCCTACTTTCAAAAGGTGTCGCGATCGACGCGGTTGTCGCTGATTTCATGGCCGGAGAGGTTGAATATTTAATTGATAAACATATCAAAAGTGATACTGACTTAGTAGTGGTTGAAGGGCAAGGGTCAATAACAAATTATGCGTATTCTGGCGTAACCTTAGGCCTTTTGCATGGTTGTATGCCAGACTATCTGGTGCTTACACATGATGTAGTTAGAGATAAAGATGTCATGGGCCATGAGATACCTGACTTAGGTGGTTTTATGAATATCCATATAGATTTAATGGCGCCATTTAGAGAGACTAGATTTTTAGGAATTAATCTACTAACATTTGCACTGAGTGAGGAAGAGGCTATTGAACAGGTTAGTTACTATAAAACAAAGTATGAATTGCCTACTACAGATTTAATTAGGTTTGGAGACTCTGATTTTATAGATGCAATAAAAGATGCAATAGAATAATGAATATTAAGTTTTCTACATATAGAATAAAACTCCATCATTCTTTTGGTATCTCCCGAAGTTCATATGATTATTATGATATATTGTATTTCTATCTTGTTGATGGAGATATTATTGGTAGAGGCGAGGCAGCACCCTCAAAGAGGTACAATGAGTCTATCGATAAAATACTTTCCATTCTTAGAAAGGGTATCTCATTGCCAGAGGAATATACAAAAAGGAATGAAATATGGGCGCACATTAAGCCTCAGCTGATGGGNGTCAGCTCCTTGGAAGCGGCTGCAAATATGGCTATTTGGGATTGGTATGGCCAAAAAGAAAATAAGGCGGTATATGATATACTAAAGTTCAATGTTAGAACACTACCAAGGACCAGTTATACGATAGCAATTGGTGATATAAAAGAGCTCGATGAAAAAATAGAATTATCATTACCATATAGCATATTAAAAGTGAAACTCGGAACCCCCAAAGATGACAAAGAAATAATTCGTCAAATTCGTCTAAAAACCGATAAACTTATCCGTGTTGATGCTAATGAAGGTTGGGCCTTTGATACGGCTAAAGAAATGTCATATTGGCTCGCTGAAAGGAATGTTGAGTTTATAGAACAGCCGTTTCCCGCTGACAGGCTTAATGATACGGCATTATTAAGAGAAATATCGCCTTTACCACTATACGCTGATGAAAACAGTATTNATTCAGCGGATATATCAAAAATAGCAGGTGTTTTCGACGGGATTAATATCAAGTTAATGAAGTGCGGTGGAATTGATGAAGCTCTAGTGATGATTAAGATTGCAAAACGTTTAAAGATGAAGATAATGCTGGGGTGCATGATAGAATCATCGGTCGGCATAACAGCAGCTGCCCAATTAGCTAGTGAGGTAGATGCCGTTGACCTAGACGGGAATCTATTAATTAATAATGATCCATATAAAGGTGTGGAGGTTATTGATGGGAGACTAAAGCTATCATCTGAGAATATTGGTATGGGCCTGTCATTGGTTAATCAAAGAAAGGGACTATTATAGATATGAAAATTATTGGAATAGAGCATGTAGGCATAGCAGTCGATGATTTAGAAGAAACTTCTTCATTCTGGGGAGATATTCTTCGTATTGCGCACACTCACACTGAAAAGGTTGAATCAGAAGGGGTTAATACTAAAATATTTGACACTGGAAAAGGTAAAATAGAGCTACTTGATTCATTAGAGGAATATTCTCCTATACGAAAATTTTTACACAAAAGAGGTCCTGGAATACATCATGTTTGTCTTGAGGTAGAAGACATAAATATAGCAATAAAAGAACTTAAAGAATCAAAAATTCAAACAATAAATGAGAACCCAACTATAGGCGCTGAGGGATATAAAATTGTATTTATCCACCCTAAGTTTACTGGTGGTGTCCTAGTTGAATTAGCAGAAAAGCCTATATAATATATATTACTTTTAATAACCTTCTATAGTTTTGGCCGTATAATGGATAGTAATCATGACCAATTAAAATCTTTGCCAATTTTGCCCGGTGTCTACCAGTTTAAAAATAAAGATGATAAAATAATTTACATCGGTAAGGCTAAAAACCTTAGGGTCAGGGTGCGATCCTATTTCCAAAACCAAAAACACCAGTCATCAAAAACGATAACCATGATGAAAAATGCTCATAATCTGGAATGGATCGTTGTAGAGAATGAGGTAGAGGCGCTTCTTACNGAGGCCAATCTGATTAAAGAGTATAGGCCGAGATATAATGTGCTAATGAAAGATGATAAATCATATCCTTATATTCAAATCACAAATGAACCTTTTCCACAGGTCCTGCTTACAAGAAAGGTCAACAAAGATGATTCAAAATATTACGGGCCATTTACTGATGCGCATCGTCTTCGGAAAATACTCAAGGTTTTACACAAAGTATTTCCAATTAGAAGCTGTAGCTATTACCTAGATGATAGAGTAATCATGGAAAGAAAGGTGACGCTTTGTCTAGACTATCATATAAAACGATGTGAAGGCCCTTGCGAAGGTTTAGTATCTGAAAAAGAATATAGGGAAATGATAAATCATGTGGCCTCCTTTATGAAAGGTGATACAAATAAAATAGAAAGATATATAGAATCAAAAATGAAGCATGCATCAAAAAATATGTTATACGAAGATGCGGCTAAACATAGAGATCAGCTAAATGCTGTACAGGGATTTAGCTCTCGAAAAAGTCAGACTAGAGTAATGCTTGAAGATCGAGATATTTTTGCTCTGGCAAGCAAAAATGATATCGGGATCATGGTAATTATAAGAATAAGAAACGGTTTTATTTACAGTAGAGAAAAAATATCATTACAAAATCTATTTGGTTCAGAATCGGATACGTTTAAAACCGTTATCACTCGTTTCTATATGGGTAGTAATCTAATTCCTTCGTTTATATCATTACCTAAAAAGCCTGATAATCATAATGATTTGTTATCTTGGTTGTGCATGGAAAAAGGAGCTAAAGTCAGATTTGAATACCCAAAAATAGGTGAAAAAGCTAGAGAGCTTCGTATTACCCTCAAAAATGCTGAGTTGCTACTAAATGAGTGGATAATTAAAAGAAAAAAATATAAAGAACATATTCCCAAAACTTTAATTCAGCTGAAAGATGATTTAAACCTGCAGGTTTCACCAAAAAACATTGAAGCTTTTGATGTGTCTCACNTAGGAGGGACAAATACTGTTGCCTCAATGGTCTCATTTATTAATGGTAAACCGCGNAAGACTAATTATAGAAAATATGATATTAAGTCGGTAAACNTGATTGATGATTTTGCATCTATTCGAGAGGTNGTATATAGACGGTATGATCGNTTAAAAAATGAAAACTCATCNTTCCCNGATTTAATATTAATTGATGGNGGAAAAGGCCAGTTGAATATGGCAACGTCTGCTTTAAGAGATCTTGGTCTGGATTATATTCCGGTGGTTGGTTTAGCAAAAAGGCTTGAAGAAGTTTTTGTCCCTGGTAACCCTGATGCCCAAGTAATCCACAAAGATTCTTTAGGTTTAATACTTCTCAGAAGGGTTAGGGATGAGGCTCATCGATTTGCTGTATCCTTTCAGCGTGACAAAAGAAGCAAAGCGATGTTGGAATCTCCTTTATTGAAAATAAAGGGTATAGGAGACAAAACTATAGAAAAACTATTTATCGAGTTTAATGGATCGGAAGAATTAGCTTGCCAGTCACCTGATGATATTTCTAAAAAAATTGGAGTCTCTATAAAGCTAAGCAAAGAAATCATTAAAATTTCAAAACGTATAGCGAAATAGCTAAATATTTTATTTGATTGATAAATAATTATAAAGTCTGCCATTGACGATTCTCTTAAAAAGTATGTAAATTAGCCATTATGGCAGATTTTAATATTGTCTCTAACTTTAAGCCTAAGGGAGACCAGCCTGCAGCAATCGCTGAGATTACAAAATCAATCAATAATGCTGATGATTTTATAACTCTCTTAGGCGTAACAGGTTCAGGTAAAACGTTTACCATGGCCAATGTGATTGAGTCTCTGCAGAGGCCAACACTTATAATGTCTCACAATAAAACGTTAGCTGCTCAGTTATATGGTGAATTAAAACAATTATTCCCTAATAATGCTGTCGAATATTTTATTAGTTATTACGATTACTATCAGCCTGAGGCATACTTACCTGTTACAGATACGTACATAGAAAAAGACGCATCTATTAATGATGAGATTGATAAACTAAGGTTAAAGACCACTAGCTCTCTAATGGCAAGAAAAGATGTTATTGTTGTATCATCAGTATCCTGTATTTACGGTTTAGGAGCGCCGGATGAATATATTAAAGGAGCGGTTAAAATAACCGTCGGTAATTCTTTAGACAGGAGGAGACTTTTGTCTGATCTTGTGCACATACACTATTCCAGAAATGACCAAGTCTTAGAAAGAGGAAACATTCGTGTACTGGGAGATATCATTGAAGTTTTTCCTGCATATGAAGATCTTTGTATCAGAATAGAGCTTTTTGGAACGGAGGTAGAGAAAATATGTAAATTCGATTATCTTACTGGAGAGATCAATGAAGACCTTAATTCTTGTGTTATTTTTCCAGCAAAACATTTTATCGCAGATAAAGAAAAAACCCTAGAAGTAATTGACCAAATTAGAGACGAGCTCAGTGAAAGGCTTGATTTTTTACGATCAAAGAATAAACTACTAGAAGCACAACGTTTAGAACAACGCACTAATTTTGATATTGAGATGATGATAGAGCTTGGTTATTGCTCAGGGATAGAAAATTATTCGAGGTTTTTTGCCGACAGGGAAAAAGGAGAAAAACCTTTTACTTTGATTGATTTTTTCCCAGATAATTATTTAACAATACTAGATGAATCACATGTTACACTGCCTCAAATAAGGGCCATGTATAATGGTGATCGATCGAGGAAAATCTCACTCGTTGATCATGGTTTTAGGCTTCCGAGCGCACTTGATAACAGACCTTTACAATATGAGGAGTTTATAGAGGCACAGAATCAAATTCTTTTTGTTTCTGCAACGCCATCTGATACAGAGCTAGAGTTTTGCAATGGTGTTGTAGTTGAACAATTATTAAGGCCAACAGGCCTATTAGATCCTAGTGTCGAGGTTCGAAATACTAAAGGTCAGATCGATGATCTAATAGGAGAAATAAGAAAAAGAACAAAGATTCAGGAGCGGGTACTGGTTACAACACTAACGAAACGTATGGCCGAGGATTTAACTGATTATTTAAGTGGTCTTAATATTAGAGTACGTTATCTTCATTCTGATATAATTAGTTTAGAACGTGTAAAAATTTTAAGAGATCTAAGGATAGGTAGTTTTGATGTATTAATTGGCATTAACCTATTGAGAGAAGGTCTAGATCTTCCTGAAGTAAGTTTGGTGGCTGTTATTGATGCTGATAAACAAGGCTTTTTAAGGTCAAAAAGTAGTTTGCTTCAAGTTGCCGGAAGGGCATCGAGAAATGTAAATGGAACTGTTATTTTATATGCAGATAAAATAACTGATGCAATGCAGAATCTTATTAACGAAACGTTAAAAAGAAGAGAGTTGCAAAATCGATACAATCTTGAAAATAATATAATACCCCAGAGTATAAGGAAATCTATTGATGAGATTATGCTTACAACCTCAGTCGCTAACTCAGCAGTTGAAGAATCTTTTGCTCTTTCAGATGAGATTAATTTTAAAGAGATAACAAAGGATGAAAGAGAAATGATATTACTAGACCTGAGAAAAGAAATGATAGAATCTGCTGAGAGATTAGAGTTTGAAAAAGCTGCAAAAATCCGAGATGAAATAGAAAACATAGAACAAAATATAGAATCGGTGGTTTTATGAAAATATTGGTGGTAGGAGGTGCTGGATATATTGGCGCTCATGTTACATTAGAGGCTATTAATCATGGTCATGAGGTTACCGTTTTTGATGATCTATCAAGCGGTTTTAAAAATAATATTCATCAATCAGCTAGTTTTTTTGAGGGTTCTACCTTGTCTGAGGACGATTTATCAAGAGTGATGAACTCTAGTCAATTTGATGGGGTTATTCATTTAGCCGCATATAAAGCCGCTGGAGAGTCAATGACTGACCCTTCAAAATATGCAAAGAATAATATTATTGGTGGAATCAATCTTATAAAGGCGTGCGTCATGCATGGTATAGATAAATTTATCTTTTCTTCAAGCGCAGCTATTTATGGTAATCCAGAGTATAATCCCGTTGATGAATCACATCCTTTAGCACCAATTAATTACTATGGATACACTAAACTTGTTATTGAAAATAATCTGCAATGGTTCAGCAAACTAAAAGGATTAAAATATGCATCGCTTCGGTATTTTAATGCTGCAGGGTATGATATAAACCAAAGAATAAAAGGCAAAGAGTCTAATCCTCAAAATTTGATACCAATTGTTATGGAAGTAGCATCAAGAGATCGAAAAAACCTAAGTGTATATGGTAACGATTATTCTACGAAAGATGGTACAGGTATTCGTGATTATATCCATGTAAGTGACTTAGCTCATGGACATTTGATGGCCCTTGATTATTTATTCAAGCATAAAAAAGATTTAGTAATTAACCTAGGTACTGGAGAAGGGCACTCCGTACTTGATGTCATTAGCATGGCAAATAAGGTCAGCAATAAAAATATAGATTACAAGTTCACAATTAGAAGAGATGGTGACCCTAGTACTATAATCGCAGGGTCAGATAATGCAAAAAGGCTTATTGATTGGAGTCCAAAATATTCGGATCTATATACAATTATTAATTCAACCTGGAGTATCTATAATCAATAGTCATATAGGAGTAGTTTAATGAAAATAGATATACAACGTTTACAGAAACAATCTGGCATAATCGGCACCTCTGAGAAAATACTAGAGGTTCTTGGGCTTATTGCACAAGTTGCCCCTGTAGATATTTCAGTGCTTATAACTGGTGAATCGGGTACAGGTAAAGAGGTCATGGCTCGCGCAATTCATAAACACAGTAAGCGCTCTAATATTCTGATGGTAACTGTTAATTGTGGCGCCATACCGGAGGGTATTATAGAGAGCGAGCTATTCGGTCATAAAAAAGGTTCTTTTACTGGGGCTTCTGAGGACAGAAAAGGATATTTCGAGCAGGCCAACAAAGGAACAATTTTTTTAGATGAAATAGGAGAGGCTCCTTTAGGGGCTCAGGTTAAATTATTGAGGGTCTTGGAGACCGGAGAATATATGAGAGTTGGTGAGTCTAAAGTCAGATACACGGATGTTCGTGTTTTAGCAGCCACAAATAAAAATTTAGTAGAATTGGTTAAAAAGAATCAATTTCGACAAGACCTTTATTATCGCCTGAAAACGGTGAGGATTAATATCCCCTCATTAAGAGATAGAGTTGAAGATATTAATCCACTTGTCGAAAGATTTGCATTGGAGTTCACAAGATCAAATGAAATATTATACAGAGGTTTTATGCCCGAAGCAATACGCGTTATGAAACAATATGACTGGCCTGGAAATATTAGAGAACTGAAGAATTTTGTTGAAAAAATTATGGTTTTGGAAAAGGGTGAACGTATTACAGTAGATATGGTCAATCGTGAGCTAAATGATGTGTTATTAGATTCAGTCTCTGACAACTTTCAATTACCAATTTCCATAAATAGATCATCTGAACAAGCGGAGATAGATATAATTCTTAGACAACTTTTTCTATTAAGACAGGATACAGAACTTATAAGGAATTTGTTAGCAGGTGATAAAGAGAATAATATGTTAGAAGTTAACCCAATGCTCTCAAATGACAACATGAAGGTAATTAGCCCAATACCAGATTCTAGCATGGAGGTAACAGAGGATGGCCAGCCTTTAATCCGGGATGATGCAATAGGCGAAATACTCATGAAAAATCTAGAGAAAGAGGCAATCATTAGAACACTACGTTTCTACAATAATAACAGAAGAAAAACAGCTAAATCTTTAGGCATTAGCGAGAGGACTCTTTATAGGAAGATTGAGGACTATAATTTGGAGCCAAAAATTAAAAGGAATAATGGATGATCGGCCAAATCAAAATACATATATCAATTCTATTGATATTACTCA
The DNA here is from genome assembly GCA_002713885.1 of Fidelibacterota bacterium. Lineage (GTDB taxonomy): Bacteria > Fidelibacterota > Marinisomatia > Marinisomatales > UBA1611 > TMED80. The sequence continues at coordinate 18,733 of PAVC01000026.1, read as the reverse complement.
TGGCTTATTCTTGTGGTTTTTATTCTTTATCGGGTTCATTACCACCACATATAAAAACAATATCTATACCAATGGTTGAAAATGAAACAGCTGAATTTGGTATCGCAGAGAATATTTCAGATGGAATACAAAGTAGGTTCAATGATGAGGGTATCCTGAAAGTAATTGATGATAATGCTGACTCTATTTTACGTGGTACGGTGAAAAAGGTAACTGATGGACCCTATACATATAATAAAAATGAATCTGTGTCTGAGTATCGTTATAAAATTGATGTTAGTATTGAATGGTATGATAACAAGAATGAAAAAACAATATTAAAGGGTAATTACTCTGGCTGGGGAGCCTATGGATTGAGCGGCGATATAAGCTCAGATGGAATTGATAATGATAACGATGGGAAAATTGATTCTGAAGATGATAATGAGTTCGGAGAACCAAGATTATTTGCTTCAAAAGTTGCAGTACAAAAGATTGCAGAAGATATAATAAATGATATTATGACAACATGGTAGAGAGGAAAAATAAATGAAAACTGTTACAATAAAAAAATTAGACCAATATATTGATCAGGATGTAGAGATTAAAGGCTGGGTATACAATAGNCGCAGTGTAGGTAAAATTTGGTTCTTAATACTTAGAGATGGGACAGGATTATTACAATGTGTTATCGTTGACGGGGAGTGTGATTCCGAAACGTTCAGTCTTGAACAACAACTAAATCAGGAAGATTCAGTTATCGTAACAGGTCGAGTAAAAAAAGAACCNCGTGCAGTAGGTGGATATGAGTTAGGTGTCAATCAAGTTAGTGTGGTTAATCATACCACTGATGAATATCCAATATCAAAAAAAGATCATGGACCTGATTTTTTAATGTCAAACAGGCATCTGTGGTTAAGGTCAAAGCGGCAGAACGCTATAATGAGAATAAGGCATCAAATAATTAAAGCTATTCGAGATTATTTTGATAACAATGATTTTATTTTGATTGACTCTCCTATATTTACTGGGAATTCGGTTGAAGGGACCACAACACTTTTTGAGCTAGAATATTTTGAAAAAAAAGCATATCTAACTCAGAGTGGCCAGTTATACCAAGAATCAGGAGCGATGGCTTTTGGAAAGACTTATTGTTTTGGACCTGTTTTTAGAGCTGAAAAATCAAAAACCCGAAGACATTTAACCGAATTTTGGATGGTTGAGCCAGAGATTGCGTATTGTGATTTAGACCAGAATATGGTTTGGATGGAANATTTAGTTGTTTATATCATTGATGAGGTTCTCAAAAAATGCACATCTGAGCTCAGCGATTTAGATCGAGACATTTCAAAGCTGGAANATATGAAATTACCGTTTCCAAGGATCACATACGATGAAGCAGCGGAAATATTAAAAAATAGCGGTGTAGATTTTNAATATGGAAAGGATTTAGGTGGTGCAGATGAAACAATAATTTCAAACNAGTATAACAAGCCTGTNATGATACATCGTTGGCCANCAGACACAAAAGCATTTTATATGAAACGTGACAAAAATAATAATGATCTTNCTCTCGGAGTTGATATGATTGCNCCTGAAGGATATGGAGAGATTATTGGCGGCGGTCAGCGTGAAGATGATTTAGATATATTGANCGANAGAATAAGGCACCATGATTTACCTTTAAAACCATTTGAATGGTATCTGGATCTTCGGAAATATGGTTCTGTTCCTCATTCAGGATTTGGTCTCGGTTTAGAACGTGTGGTAGCATGGATATGCGGTACTAAACATATCAGGGAGACTATTCCTTTTCCCAGAACGATGACAAGGCTTGAACCTTAATGAGTTATAGAGCACGAATATCTGTTTTTGGTGGTCGAAAGATTACTGAAAAAATTTATAATCAGACTTATACCCTGGGAAAACTATTAAACACTAATAAATATCTTGTCTATTGTGGGGGCGGAGAAGGCGTAATGGAGGCAATAGCAAAAGGTGTCTATGATGATGGTGGCCAATGTGTTGGCATTTTAAAAGGTATATCCACTGATGAAATGAACCCATATATAAAAATACCTNTTGCAACAAATATGGGTATTACTAGAAATGCATTATTAGCATATAGTTGTGATGCTTCAATCGCTATAAGCGGTCAATATGGCACTTTGAGCGAGATAGCATATGCATTGCAACTAGATAAACCCGTTATTGGATTGGAAACTTGGGATATAGATGGAGTACAAAAAGTTAGCACTGAGTCTAAAGTAATGGAAAAACTTAATCGTATATTTAAATAACTATTTCTNATGAGAGTATTAAAAGCTAAGGTATATGGTAAAGTTCAAGGTGTTTGGTTTAGGAAATACACACTTGATAGTGCGAGAGATATTGGAGTCGTCGGTATGGTCAAAAATTTAGTAGACGGAACCGTGTTAGTAAATGCATCAGGTAAGAATGAAAATCTTAGAGAATTTAAAGAACTCTTAGAAAATGGTTCGACTAACTCAAGAGTTGATAAAATAGACTATTCTTGGGAAGATTTATCCATCGAATATTCAACATTTGAAATAGAATATTAATGAAAATTGCACTTTGCCAGATTAACCCTACTGTTGGATCATTTAGTTCAAACATTGATCTAATAGAGAGGACCTATAATGTGGCTTTAAAAAAAGGCGCGGACTTAGTTGTTTTTCCTGAAATGTGTATAACCGGTTATCCACCTCAGGATTTACTGTGGAAAAAAGATTTTATTACTAAAAGCTATCAATCTCTTGAAAAGCTTTCAAAAAAATGTACTCTTCCAATGATTGTGGGATATGTTAGAGGTGAGGGGAATCGGTTATTTAACAGCGCTGCTCTATGCCAAGATGGGAAAATATGCGATAACTACGATAAGATCTTACTACCTACTTATGATGTGTTTGATGAGAGCCGGTATTTTTCTGCAGGTAAANAACCAGGGNTATGGTCTATTAATATCAATGAAAAAATATTTAATCTAGGCATTCAAATATGTGAAGATTTATGGGACTCCAATTATGACATAAAAGTTGTTAATGATCAAAAAAATAATGGAGCGGATGCTATAGTAAATATATCAGCGTCACCATATAGTAAACAGAGATTAAAAAGCCGTGTAAAACTAATAAAGAATAAGATTGTCGAAACTGGGCTCCCTATTCTATACTGCAATCTTGTTGGCGCACAGGATGAATTGATTTTTGACGGATGCTCAGTCGCTTTTGATGAAAAAGGAAATTGCATTGGACAGGCTGTGCCATTTAGAGAAGATATACTTTTAATTGATCTTAATGATAAAAAACGTATTAATATAAANTACAAATCAAGAAATGAGAATGTNTTTGACGCCTTATGTTTAGGCATAAAAGATTATTTTGTTAAAACTGGACACTCTGATGCTGTTGTTGGACTATCTGGTGGTATCGATAGTGCTGTAGTAGCTTCCCTNGCATGTGNTGCACTTGGTAGTAAACACGTACACGGAATCTCAATGCCATCCAAGTTCAGCAGTAAACACAGCAAAGAAGATGCGGAGCAATTAGCAATAAATTTAGGCATTGACTTTAAATCAATATCAATCCAAGATGCAGTGAATACTATGGAAAATACTTTACTACCTGAATTCAAGGATATTGAAAGAAATACAGCGGAGGAAAATATTCAAGCAAGGGTTAGAGGAAATATACTCATGGCACTATCCAATAAATTTGGTTGGTTAGTTCTTTCAACCGGNAATAAAACTGAATTAGCATTAGGATATTGTACGCTTTATGGAGACATGAGCGGTGGTCTATCTGTGATTTCAGATTTAAATAAGACGGATGTTTATTCTTTAGCTAACTGGATTAATGAGTCTAGGTCAAATGTTATCCCACTTAATACNATCACAAAGCCTCCTTCTGCGGAGCTAGCTCCTGGCCAGGTAGATCCTTTTGACTATGGCATAATCTCTCCACTAGTTGATGCAATAATTGAACAAAATTTAACAATTAAAGAACTAACAGATAATGGTTATGAGGAAGAGNTTGTCAANGAGGTATACGNTAAAATAATAAAAAATGAATATAAGCGAAGGCAGGCACCAATAGGAATTAGGATATCTAACAAAGCTTTTGGGATGGGAAGAAGATTTCCTATNGTGAATCAATATAGGGAGAAAAATAAATGAGAAAAATATTTGTTATTTGGTTAATCTTTTCATTCACAATATATAACCAAACTTCAAGCAACAATCTTCCTTCGGATTTTTGGCTTGGACTCTCAGATCCAGAAAAATTATCTTTTGTAAATGGTGCATATGGAGCAATCAGCCTATTGAAGAAAAGTCATAAANNTGAGGTAGCAAAACAATATTTGCATGATAAAAATTGGATACAGCCATACTATATCGAAAGATTCTATGATATTGCTGATGAGTATTTGTCAGAGGANGCNGGATATAACCTAACAATTATANTCNTGCATATGGATGCCTTATATGCAAACTCTGACAATTATAAGNTACCAGTTTTGGAGGCAATGAGGGTGGTGTCTCTAATGCAGGANGGATTGCGAGAAAAAGCCAATCTCAGGTTATTGCAGCTTCAAAGAAAATATTAATTATTTTTAACTTTTTTCTTAAGATCGCGTCTAAAACAATAACCAGCAAAATGAGGAATTAAAATGCGATATATAAAGATTATATTATTTTTGGTTGTTTCGATCTCTTTTTTATTTCCACATCATGGTAGACGAAAAGCGTGGAAACATAAAAAAAAGCACCAAATAAGAAAAATACATAAAAAACCCAGGGTTAATATAAGACTTGGATATAATTATTTATGGCCCTCATGGAGCTGGAACTATCACTGGTGTCATCGCCATAACAGCAGAGATGTTGTAGTGGTTCAGAATGATGGTAATGCTAATAAAGATGATAACGTTGATGAGATTATCGCTCAAATTGAAAAGTTAGCCATACTTAAAGAAAAAGGCATAATCAGTGAAAAAGATTATGAAAAAAAGAAAAAGGATCTATTAAAGCGTATTTAGATAACATGACTGACGAGATTATNGTTTAGGTTTCTTTTTTTCATATATTATTTACATAATAATTTCTATATAAATATATTATTCTTAATAATTCTACGTTCCGACTCTGTAATTTTAGNGAGTGAATAAAGAATCATTAAGAAACTTTTCGATCATAGCTCATATTGATCATGGTAAATCCACCTTAGCGGATAGACTCTTAGAAGAGACCAAGACATTATCAGCAAAACAGATGAAGAATCAGGTCTTGGATAGTATGGACCTCGAGAGAGAACGTGGGATTACGATTAAAAGTCATCCGATTCAAATGCATTATAAGCATAAGGATGATAAGTCATATATATTTAATCTGATTGATACTCCTGGCCATGTCGACTTTACATATGAAGTTAGTCGTTCATTAGCTGCATGTGAGGGAGCCCTTTTGCTAGTAGATGCTGCACAAGGGGTTGAGGCTCAGACAGTATCTAACGCATATCTTGCGATAGAGAATGATTTAACTATAATCCCAGTTATTAATAAGGTTGACCTACAATCTGCGATGATAGNTGATGTAAAAAAACAGATTATTGAATTAATTGGCTGTGGTGAGGAAGATATTATACTGGCAAGTGCGAAAAGTGGTGAAGGTATTGACCTAATCTTTAATGCGATCGTTGATCGTATACCTCCACCTTCAGATAGTGACAATGTTCAACAAACAAGGGCACTAATATTTGACTCTACCTACGATAATTATAGGGGAGCCATTCCATATGTTAGGGTATATGATGGAGTTATAAAAAAAGGTATGTCAGCAAAATTTCATGCGCACGATGAAGCATATGAGATTACTGAGGTAGGTCACTTTGTTTTAAAGATGGTTGAAACAGAAGAACTGAAATCAGGTGACGTAGGCTATATAGTAGCCAGCATTCGTGATATGGCTCATATACAGCCAGGNGATACCATCACCTCTAACCAGGATCCATGTTTAGAACCCTTACCAGGATATAAAAAGATTAAGCCAATGGTTTTTTCTGGGCTATATCCTGTGGACGGTGATGATTATGATCAACTACGAGTCGCTCTTGAAAAATTAAAACTTAATGATGCATCACTGGAGTTTATCCCAGAGACTAGCGAGGCACTTGGTTTTGGATTTAGATGCGGCTTTCTAGGTCTATTACATATGGAAATTATACAAGAAAGGATTGAAAGGGAGTTTGACTTAAACCTTATAACTACTACCCCAAATGTTATTTATGAGTTACTGCTTAGAGATGGTACTACCACGAAGATTAATACACCTTCTCAAATGCCAAGTTCNGGTGATATTGATAAAATATTAGAGCCTGTGGTTTCAGCGGAAATTTTAGCCCCCAAAGAATACATTGGTGCGATAATGAGGCTATGTCAAAAGAAACGAGGTATATATAAGAATACAAACTATTTGTCCCCTGAAAAGGCTCAGATATATTATGACCTGCCACTAGGGGAGATTATTTTTGACTTCTATGATAAGCTTAAGTCATTATCTAGGGGGTATGCATCACTAGACTATGAGTTTAAAGAATTTTCCCCTGCTGATCTTAAAAAGCTTGAAATATTAATGCATGGTGATGGGGTAGATGCGCTTTCATCAATATGTCACTCTGATGATGCCTATCACCGNGGCGTAGCTATGTGCAGCAAGCTAAAAGAGCTCATTCCTAGGCAGATGTTTGAGGTTGCTATACAGGCATCGTTAAATGGTAGGATTATAGCAAGGACCACCATAAAGGCATTAAGAAAGAATGTAACTGCAAAATGTTATGGTGGAGATATCACCAGGAAGAGGAAGCTTTGGGAAAAACAAAAAAAAGGTAAAAAAAGNATGAAAATGATTGGAAAGATTGAGATTCCCCAAGANGCGTTATTAGCAGCATTGCAAATAGGTGAAGACTGATTTATTACTTTATCTAGATGTCGTATTTTCTTCAAACTCGGTCATCATTCTATTCATTCTTATTTACAATTCCTCTTTTCTTTATTTATGAAGTAGGCATTCTTTTTTTATCCAAAGATGATATTCTANTTGTTAGGAACGGAGCTGATTTTTTAATGAGATCTATCCTTGAATCATTTGGAATATTTGGCTTGTATGGATTAGGGGCAATCTTNCTGATCGGTTTTATTATTACTTATATATATTTTTTTAATGATAATAGTAATAAAAGTATTCGAGCAGATTATTTATTTATAATGATATTTGAAAGNGTATGCTGGGCACTTATTCTATATTTTTTATTATCAAAATTTATGTTGGCTCTAATGAACCCCATCGGAAAGACGATTGCGCAGCAGGTTACTCTTGCGGTCGGNGCCGGCATCTATGAAGAATTTTTGTTTAGAGTTATGTTGATTTCAGGATTAACAGGCATAATCGGCTTTGTATTTTTATGGAGCGAAAAAACCAGAAAAGCCGCCGCATTAATTATTGCGGCAGGTATATTTTCCGCATTTCATTTTATGGGAGACTATGGAGATTATTTTTCTATGGAACTATTTNTTTTGCGATTTTTTGCGGGTATCGTTCTTGGTATTTTGTACATTTATAGAGGCTTCGGAATTACAGCATATGCTCACAGTATCTATGATTTAATAGTGTTGATTCAGATTACGATCCACACACCTTTATAGAATAATACATATATAGAAATATTAGGCTTATTTCTAATTAAGATATATTCTCATGGGGAACTATTAATCATTTGTTTCGTACTACTGGTTAGATCCATTTTTACAAAGATAGAGAGAAATAAAATACCTACATTTAATATNCTCTAATTCAAGAATGTTGATTATTTAATAAAAAAATCAGAATATGTTTCCTGTAATACTTGAAATCGGTCCCATAAAAATTTATTCATTCGGGCTAATGCTTGTGACAGCGTTTTACACTTGTTATTTCTTGCTCTATTCAGAAATGAAGAGACTAAAGTATGATACTGAGATTGCATCAGATATTATTTTTTGGGCTGCTGTTGGTGGAGTGTTAGGAGCAAAAATATATTATTTGCTGGAGAACCTTGATAGAACCCTAACTGATCCAGTGGGCATGATATTTAGCGGCTCAGGTTTAGTATTTTTAGGAGGGCTTGTAGGNAGCACACTATGTGTNTCAATAATCTTAAATAAGCGTAATCTATCTTGGTTTGTATTTGCNGATCTTATTGCTCCTCTAATAATGATTGGTTATGCTATTGGTAGAATAGGTTGTTTTCTTGTTGGCGATGATTATGGATTACCAAGTAAGCTTCCTTGGGCAGTTTCTTTCCCAAANGGATTACCNCCAACCACGGTTTCAAATTTTTCAATTTATTATCCNTGGGTAGATATATCTGAGTTNACATCTGGAATTATTACGGTGCATCCNACTCAGTTGTATGAATCGTTTGCCGGGTTCTTATTCTTTATGCTTTTATGGAACCTTAGAAATAAAATAAATANGCCAGGNAGCTTATTTTTTATTTATCTTATTATTGCAGGAGTCGAAAGATTTTTCATTGAGTTCATCAGGACGAATGAGAAGTATCTTTTTGANATATTTAGTGGTGCCCAAATAATAAGTATCATCATGGTATTTATAGGTAGTTATTTTCTATTATGGCCTATAACACAAACTAGTGGTGAGAAAAATCCATAGAAAAATATTATACATAATATTCCTGAGTTACGTTGTCAGCGCCCAGTCTGGCTTAAATATAGTTGANTATAAAATTTTCCCCGCTGAATTAGAAATATTAGATATTAANCCTGATGTTTTTGAATGGGGTGTCGCCGGAAATTTTTTATTGTTAGATAAGGTAAACCATCAGCTTGTAAGTGTTGGTTCGCTTAATGATTTACAATTAGTGGGCGGATTTGGTAGAAAAACTATTTCATTTTCAGAGCCAGTTTGGGTCGGGGTTGCCCCNGATGGTATTTTGTTNATTGATAGACTAGAGAATAAGATCATTTCATTAGACTACCGTTTAATCTATATGAATGAAATCAGTCTTGAACCTAGATTGTATCCAGAATTAGCTGCNATTGATAAATGGGGGACTGTTTACATGTATTCGTCTCAGTATCATAGNATTTTTTCTTTTAAGCAAAGAAAACTGAGACAAATGCCACATATNGATCTAAAAAGGTACGATAATATTGATTATTGTCTTTCTCAAATTGTAATTAACCAAGAGGGTGATCTTGGCTTGCTAGGGTGTGATAATAGCGTTCATATTTTTTCAAGACACGGAGAGTATAATAATTCATACTATCCTGAAATAAAATCTGCTGAGTTTCTAGTGCCATTAAGAAATGATTGGCTTGTATTTAATAATAATGGAGATGGNCTATCAATATTATTAAATAAGAGGCTAGAAATACCTGAGGTTAGTATTCCAATATTAGATATAAAAAGCATGAACAGATCTGTAGCTGTATTATCAAAAGACCATATTTTGATTTTAAATGCGCAGTATAAATAGCAAGGCCTTCATTATAGGACTGATTATAGTCCAATCACTTTTCTCACAAACTATATCTGTTAAGGATACTNTACGTTTGCNAAAAAATAAAACCCGTTACAGACTAACAAATAATTTTATTTTTCCAGAGTCAATCGAGTTTTTAATTAATGGTGAGGAGGTAAGAGCGGACAGCGTTGATTTTATTAATGGCATCATATACTGGGAAAATAGATATGAAAAACCAGTAAATGTTCTTGTTGAATATGATGCGATTGAAAGGGACCTTCCTCTTTCAATCGGANCTATTTGGAAAAATTTTCCAACATTAGACTCAATCATGAGCAAGAATACAATACCAAAAAGTTATTTTCATCAGAAGATAAATATGCAAGATGAAAGTCTATATACATCAGGAACGTTTAATAGGCAGATAAATCTATCTACTCAGGGAATGTCTGAATTTTCTGGAGGNCTCCACTTAAATATAAGCGGGGAGNTGGACAANAATATTATGCTTAGCGCTGTATTAAGNGATCAAGATATGATTCTACAGCCTGAGGGGAACACACGAAANCTTGAAGATATAGAGCAGGTATACATANCTATGCAACACCCCAATTTTTCATTAGATGCTGGCGATATTGAGTATAATAATAAATATGNTAAACTCATTAATATAAGGCGTANAGTNATTGGAATAAACAATAACTTTAAATATAAAAATTTTACAGGTAATGCTCTTATTGCCTCAACAAGAGGGAAGTACATGTCCACTGATATCGTTGGTTTTGATGGTGTCCAGGGACCGTATAGGCTCACATCAAAGGAGGGCAGTAAGGATATATCTTTAATCTCTGGTTCTGAAAAAGTTTGGCTTGATGGTGGAATGATGATTAGGGGTGCAAACTATGACTATGTGATTGATTATTCTTTAGCCGAAATTACCTTTACAGCCAAACACCTTATACGTTTTGATTCAGATATCTTTGTCGAGTATGAATATATTGATGGGCAATATTCTCAAAAAATCATTAGCGGCTCGTATCAATCAAAGGTTTCAGAAAATTTTAACATTGCAGCTGGCGTTATAAGAGAAAAAGATAATACGAATAATTTGTCTTCCGACAGCGAACTGTATCAAAATATCGCAGCTGGAGATGCAAGTGATCTGATTATCTACGGCGCTGTTGAAGATACATCTGGAAGCTATTATTTAGATGGTGAAGTGTATAGATATGACCCTGATTTTATGGAGACCGGTTACAAGCGGTATCGAGTGACCTTTACCTTTGATGTAAAGGGTAAATATGAAAAAATAATATCGAACACGGGAAAAGTTTATTATCAATACTATGAACATGGTAATAGCTCAGTTAATAAGGATCTATATAGTCCATATCATAGGATAAATGCTCCTAGATCTAAGGATTTATTCTATGCAAAAGGAAACTATAACCTTGGAAATAAAATATCTTTTGCGACTCATTTCTCTAGGTCTAGCCTTGACAATAATATTTTATCAGGTATGAATGCGTCTGATAAAGGAGGATTATATGAGGTTAGTTTCAAAATAGACTCAATAGAAACGGGTAGTATAACATATGCTATATCTGGCGGTAATCAATTCAGAGAAAAAGATTATTCTTCTTTTGGACTAGATCGAAATGTTCGTTTTAAACGATTTTGGGACTTGGATAGTATTGGAATATTAAATGAGCGGGAGTCAGCACTAAGGTTTTTCCTTAATATTGAAAAGTTTAGTAGTACACTCATTGAATTTTCTAGTTTAAATATAGGCGACCTTAAAAAAGAAAAGATTAAATTAGATCATAAAGTTGATACTGGAATATTTGAGGGTACAAGCCTAAAACATCAACAAGTTTCTTCTTCATCCGGGGTGTATAAATACACGGACGGCATCATAAATTTACATTCTGGATTTTTACGTCCATTTTTTCGTTTTCAGGAAGAAAGAAAACCCGGTTCCATAAACTATAGTGTATTCGGAAGCGGAATTAGTTATCAGAAAGAAAATAAATCAATAAAATTGGGAATCGATAGGAGAGAGGATAATTACTTAGCCTCTATTGATAATGAGTCTGTGGATAAACATAGTGAAGACCTTATATCATCTCTGCAGTATGTGAATCAAAATAGAACAGGCTGGAGGAATAATTTAATATTAAAACAACGCATAAAAAGATTCGATAATAGTGTTGATAATCTAAATTATCTTCTTGGTAGAATAAAACTATCATATAAAAAACCAGAGAGGCCACTCTATTTTGAGCTAAATGCATCCACCGAAAGAACGCAAAATGAAAATTATTCTATTGTATATGATTCTATTGGAGTAGGCCTAGGGGATTACAGGTATGATAATAATTTCAATACATTCATCAGAGACCCAAACGGAGCATATGTAGGTTATTCAGTCCCGACTGGGGATAGAATAGACATGATAAATATTAATGGTTTTCAGCGATTGGTATTTGATTTCGAAAAACTAAAAGGCTCTCCAAGCTTGAGACTGAAAATGGATACAAGCTATGATTATAGTGGGACCAAGTTTGATTTTAATGGGTTTATTGAACCGATCATTTCGGATACCACTCTATATCGATCGTATATGCATAATATGATTGAAATAGATTGGAAACAAAATAGATCGATGGATCGNGTTAGAGCCTACAATATTTTTTCTTACGATCTCCAGGGATATGATCCTCGCGGGAATGAACTGTTAAAGCACCTAGAGTCAGGGATAGACTATNACTCAAGTATCAGTACAAATACTAACCTTAAAGTAACTGGTTTCTACCATAACAAAGATATTGAATCAGGCTTCGCAAGNATTAGAAANCGCAATGTATATGGCAGCTGGTATGAGATGAGTTTATCTACAAAAAACAGGCGAAATATCGATTCAGAAATATCAATAAAATATGGTGAAGATAGAGGAAGATTTTATCTTAATAAATTTAGTGCCTATGGTATCGGCTTTGAATATAANGGCAGNCTCTATCTTGGAGAATCTGGAAGCCTGCACTCAAATGTAATATGGCAAAAGAATAACGAAAGATCTGATATTAGAATATTGCCCCCTGAAGCATTAAACGGGTTTACCATAGGAGAAAACATAAGTGTTAGCACGCGTGTTAATTATTTCTTTAATAAGGATATGTCTTTCTCATTGTCCATTGGCTATATCAATAATGACAGATATAATAATTTGACAACAGTTTTAGGTGAATTTCGTGCGTACCTATAAGATATTTTTCATTTATTATGTGCTTATTCAATTTGTAGTATGTAGTGATACAATCAGGTTTGATCAGCCTGACAGCGTTTATATCAATAATGCACTAGACTCAATCATACAAAATGGACAGATGTTGAACATCGAGTATGCTCTGCAATCTTATGGCAAGGGGTTTAAAAATATTATTTACAAAAGACGTTATGTAGATAAAATAATAGACACTGTAGTAGTCACACCTGAGAAAAATATATTACCAAAATTTTTAAATCGAATAGTATACCGGTTACCGAAAAGCGCTATAGATCATAACCTTATTGAGGAAATGGAAAAGAAAAAGAGTTTGATCATGAATAAGTACTATTTTATTAGCAGAAAACCAGATATCAATATAGGTAGATACCTGGATAATAGACTAGGGATGGTAATTGATTTAGAGCCAGAATTTAATAGCCATTTTTCTGGTTTATTCGGGGCCACAAGAAGCACCAATAATAAATGGAATCTTAATGGTGAATTAGATATACGATTAGAAAATATTTGGAACACAATGGAGAGCTTTAGCTTTTTCTGGAAGAAACTTGATTCCACCAGTCAGTCGATTAATTTAGGATTAAACAGTCCACATATTTTTGATAATGGTTTAGGCATCAGTACGTNNTACAATTATGAACTAGTGAATGGGTTTTATACAGAAACACAGACACGTATTTCATTTGAAATTACTAATATGTCTTTCGGATCATTTTTTCTTGGTTATAATGCAGGAAGAATTAACACAACAAGNCTTGGGAAAAATTATAATTATGAAAAATCAAGCTTTAAGGGTTTATTNATAACATTTAATCATCATAGTCTTAACAGGAGACTGTTGCCGGATAAAGGGACAGCNTTCAATGTGGAAACTCANCTTGGTAAGGATACTTATCAAGATCAATTATATATGAAGAATAGTATGACCCTAAGTCATATTCTCCCACTCAATAATAAAATAAACTTTTGTTTTAAATCATTGAACGAAGAAATTAGAGCATTGAATGGTGTTATAAACACGGCCAGGGGTATAAGATATGGAGGCATAAATAGTTTAAGAGGTTACACGGATAATCAGTTTAGGTCTAACGCTGTATCGATACAGACTATAGAGCTTCATTTTCAGAAAAATCCATTCTTGAGGACTCTTTTATTTTTTGATTTTGGGATGGCACTAGATAAAACTCCAAAAACTGGTATAGGGATAGGAGTTTTTAAGTTAACAGATAGAGCGCTTGTTGAATTACAATATGCGATTCCAGAAAAAACTTCTTACTCAGATGGGAAATTACATGTTAAATGGACCTCTAGATTATAGTTTATAACTAAAGGACACACTAATTTAATATATGAGATTTTTATATTTTATCAGGTTGACATTCTTTTTCTTATTTTCTCTATTAGCTTTTGGTTGCGGTGGCAAGAAAGATTCTATCGGGATGGATGATGAGATTAGAGTGGTATGCTCAAAAATAGATGAACCCATAATTAAAGAATATTTGGCAACAGTTTTTAATGATACATTATACACGCCAGCGCCGGAGCCATTATTCAAATTAATCTTTTCCAGGCCAGAGCATTACCAAGACCTAAAAAAATATGCTCAGATAATTATAGCATCCGTTGACAGAAACAACTCTAATCCTGGTTATCGATTGCTTCATAAGTTATTACCTAAAAACCAGCTAAATAATTCACAAGATGATAACCCGGTACTATTGACCAGAGACCTACACGCAAATGATCAGATATATGTAGTTATTAATGCTTCTAGTGAAGAGCATTTATTTAATTATTTAGATAAAAATAAAAAACTATTACGTAGCCACTATGATGAACAGTTTAAACTCAGAGGCAGTAGATTTCTGTTCGATGATAATCAGACTCAGGTTGAAGAAAAAATTAGCCAAGACTATGGGTGGTATTTAAATATACCTTGGGGCTGGGAAATATTAAGAAATGATAGTCAAATGAATTTCTTTTGGATGGGCTCTGAATATCCTTATCGTTGGCTTTCCGTAAAATGGAATAAAGGCAATAGTATTGATGATCAGTTATCGGTTGGAAAACAAATCTGGAAATTTCCCATTAATAATTATAAAAGTATTAGATTTAATGAACATAGATTAAAACTAGACAGGATTTATTTTAATGATTATAAGGGTTGGCAATGCTCAGGGATTTGGGAGTCAAATGATTCTTTAGAGGCCAAAGGTGGCCCATTTTATTCATATATATTCTATGATCATCATTCGGACAGGACATTTCACATTAATACTTTAGTGCACAACCCAGGAAAGCCAAAAGCATTATACATTAGACAAATGAGGCTTATCGCAAAATCTTTCAGGTCTGGTTTTTTGAAGGAGAACATATGACCGTCATACTTATTACCGGCGCCTCCGGTCAGTTGGGGATGTCTCTAAAAAGAATATTTAACTCAAAATATGAGATTATTTCTACGACAAGAAATAATAATCCTGCTGGATCAAGTATGTATCTAGATGTAACCAATCCAATGCTGTTTAAAGAGGTAATCGAAACGACGAATCCAGACTTGGTTATTAATCTTGCTGCCTTGACCAATGTTGATTTTTGTGAAAAAAATCCTGAGCTAGCCTATTCGATCAATATTGGAGGAATGGATAATCTGGTCAATGCATTTAAGGGGCCTATTATCCATGTCTCAACAGACTACGTGTTTGATGGAGAAGACGGTCCATATAAAGAAGAGGATACTACAAACCCGTTAAATGTGTATGGCCTTTCTAAGCTTGAGTCTGAGAAATTATTATTAGATCACTCAGAAAATAGTTTAGTAATTCGTTCTAATGTTTTATACGATTATTCTAGTAAATCTGAAGCAAGTTTTCTGAACTGGGTGGTAGGCTCTCTGACTCAAGAAAAAGAGATTAATGTTGTTGAAGATCAGTGGAATAATCCAACATGGACAGGCTCACTAGCTGTTGTCATAGACAGAGCGATTGATACACAATTAACCGGTCTGGCTCACTGGGGNGATGGNGATTTGGTTAGTAGGTTTGATTTTGCAAATAAAATTGCCGATGTATTTAATTTAAAAAAATCATTAATTAAACCTATATTAACCTCTGAATTAAATCAAACTGCAAAAAGACCTCTAAAAAGTGGTTTAAAATCTGATTATGCTCAAAATATTCTAAATTTGGAACCTCCAACAATCAAAGAATGTTTAGAGACTATAGTGGAACAAAAATAAGNTATGAAAACTCTGGTAATATCACCAACCTATAACGAAAGAAAAAATATTAAACTTCTCGTAAATATGGTNCTAGGTAATTATNCAGANTTTGATCTATTNATAGTTGATGATAATTCCCCTGATGGCACAAGTNAAAAAGTNNAAGAATTACAGTCTCAGTTTAANAACCTTCACCTGGAAATAAGGGAAAAGAAATCAGGATTAGGGACCGCATACATTTATGGATTTAAATGGGCGCTAAAAAACAATTATGACCGTATTGTTCAGATGGACGCTGATCTNTCTCATAATCCAAAGGATTTGCCCATGATGGTTGAACGCTTAAAGAAATACGATTTAGTGATTGGAAGTAGATATATTAAGGGAATCAGCGTGGTCAATTGGCCCCTAAGACGGCTAATTCTCAGTTATGGAGCTAATACCTATTCTAGATTGATTACGGGTATGCCAATTATGGATGGCACCGGTGGTTTTAAAGCCTGGAAATCAGAGGTATTGTCTGACATTGACCTTGACTCAGTACGTTCACAGGGATATTCATTTCAGATTGAAATGAATTTTAGAGCTTGGATAAAGGGGTATAAGATTAAAGAGATGCCAATAATTTTTTCAGACAGAACTATTGGACAATCAAAAATGTCAAAGAAAATAGTTTATGAAGCTATTTTTATGGTTTGGAGACTGAGAATTTGGAAAATTTTTGGGTGGCACAGGTAACATGGAAAAAGTTTCTGTAATAATTATTTCATACAATGTTCGTTCCTATCTNGCTCATGCTATTGACGCAATAATGAAATCNGACTNTGAANAACTGGAAATCATAGTAGTAGACAATAATTCGTATGATGGGACATGCGAATATCTTAAAGAAAATTACAATCAGGTTTCTTCAATACATGTTATTTCAAATAATGAAAATGTTGGGTTTGGTAGAGCCGTAAACCAGGCGGGTAAAGTTGCAACCGGGGAATACTATTTAATTCTTAATCCCGATACAATTATTGAAGAGGAAACAATATCTGTACTGGTTAATTATTTANATAAGAACAAAAACGTTGGGATGGTCGGACCCAAAATTTTAAATGCAGATGGAACACTGCAACTCGCATGCAAAAGGTCTTTCCCGACAATAAAAGTTGCTCTGCCAAAAATATTGGGTCTAGACAGAATTTTTCCAAATTCTAAATGGGCTGGGAAATATAACCTTACATATTTAGATCCGGAAAAAATCGCCTCGGTTGATGCAATAAGTGGGTCTTGTATGCTTGCAAGCGCTGAAACATTTAATAGGCTTAATGGTTTTGATGAACAGTTTTTCATGTTTGGAGAAGACCTNGACCTNTGTGCAAGNATCTGGGNAAGTGGTCAAGAGGTTCACTATGTTCCAGAGACAAAGATTGTACACTATAAAGGAGAGTCTGTTAAGACAGCCCCGTACGATAGTAGAGAGGCATTCTATCATTCAATGAATATTTATGTGAACAAGCATTTTTCATCAACACTGGGTTTATTTACGCGCTTTTTTATTGCAGCCGGGATCAGCCTGAAAAAGTTTATCTCTGCGATCAATGAAAAACGATCTTTGTTTGTCTCTGTGGGGCTGGATATGCTTGTTATTATTTTTGCTTTTATTGTTGCAATAAACTTTAGATTTTCTAATCTCAGTCCTATCATTGTCAGTAAGGGTCTTGTTCCCATGGTATATGTATTACTGTGGATCACTGTGGGGTCACTGTTCCAGCTATACTCGAGATATATTTTATCATACTCTAGAGCGTTAATCGCGTCAGTCTCTGGCTTCTTGATCGCAGTTCTTTTTACGTACTTTTTCAAACAATATGCATACTCCAGGCTTGTAATAATTATAGCCTCTTCGATCATTGTTTTACTTATCCCTGGCTGGCGGGTACTGCTCCACTATATTATTTCTAGAGGTTATTTTCGTAGCGTAAGGCACCCCAAGTCGATATTATTTTCTCGAAAATCGATTATAGCAGGCGCGGACTCAGAAGGGATTAGGATCGCTGAGAATATTATTAAACGTTTTGATAGTGGTCTAGACCTGGTCGGCTTTGTTGATCACGAGTGCCCATCAAACCATAGAGACCTTCCGATACCATTTATAGGGAATGTCGATGAGCTAAGACAAATAACTGATAGTAATAATATTTGTGAGGTGATTTTCTCCACCTCTGCTTTTACAAATAAACAGATACTTAATTTTATGGATACTACCAGAGACTTAAGACTGATCTATAGAATGGTGCCGCATGAGAGGGATATTTTACTGGGAAAAACAAATATAGAGGATATAGGTGGTATTTCTTTTGTAAATATCGAGTATAATTTATTTTACAGGCTGCACCGCATTTCAAAACGGATATTCGACCTGGTTTTTTCTTCTATACTATTATCTATATTATCTCCAATTATTATTGGGTATTACCTATTCGGAAAAGTAATACAAACGAGATTCTGGGGAGAGGAAAGCTCAACAATCGATACCAGAGTGTTTGACTCTAATAATAAGCTCATAAGAGACATCCCTCTGCTAATCAGTGTATTTCTTGGAGATATTAGTCTTGTCGGTTCGTCCATGATAGAGTCCAGTGAAAATAATCCCAATTTGTTGTGTCAACCGGGTATCACGGGGCTTGAAAGAATACGGAATGTTAAGTTCGACCCAGA
>PAVC01000025.1 GCA_002713885.1 Fidelibacterota bacterium | reverse complement strand
CGATGACTCTCAGGCGCTTGAGGGCATCTCAATCTATGACAAAAGGGTCTACCTGAGTATGGGGCTGGAGTGGAGATAAAAAGGAACACAATCGCCCTTGTCTGCCTTTTCTTTTGNGGCTGCACGTCNAACCCTTTTTGGGAGGATCAGCCCACAAAGAAGTTAAACATCAGCGGCANNGTNACCCTTGAANANAGAGAGACCNATGTNCCNGTNTATGTCTGGANCGAGGNCCTGGGTATCAGCGGCTACACCGATTCCGANAGTAAGTTTTCGATGGACNTCTCCGGCCTCGAGACCGGAGACGGNAGCTTNACCGGGNACGTGCGGGTNTTTTACTATGTTCACAACTATTTATCCCAGCACTCGATCCTGANTATCACAGGCGGCAGGCTCGCTTCCGGTCAAACAGATTTTGACGAGGATGGGATGCTCCTTGAGCCGGTTGTATTAGAAAAGCTGGCCTCGTTTGATGTCACCTGCGATGATAGCTGGAACAGAAGCCAGGGAGACAGCCTCAGGGTTAAGATGGAGATCAGTGTAATGGAACATGATATCAGTATTTTCTCTAATGTAAAAAGTATTGACCATGACTATGTTCCCTCTGGCATAATGTTNTACACAGCGNCCCAGGAAGAGGCCTATTNTGACCAGAACAATATAGACTATTTAAACCGGTTTGATCTTGACTCTGGTCTATCGATCACATGGACATATTGGCTCGGNTCTGAGGATATAACAGCCCCGGCCGGTGACTATTATATTCGTCCCTGGTTTATGATTCTACAGGATGGGGTTCCGGATGCTCTTTTCCAAAGCCTTGGCATAGAGGAGATGGAAACGATAAGTGTTAATTACCTGAGTATACCAATCGATATNGCTCAGAAAAGTATTTCCCTGGACTAGACCGNAATTAATTAAAATATTGTCTAAAACAAATAATCTAGTTTCCATAAGTTCATNGGTTAAATATTGAGTAAATGGAGAAAAAATGGCAGAAAATGTAATTGAATTTAACGATCAAAATTTTGATTCTGATGTGCTAGAAGCAGGAACACCAGTGCTCGTAGACTTTTGGGCTGTATGGTGCGGACCCTGCAAGGCAATTGCTCCCATTGTTGAAGAAATAGCGAATGATTATAGCGGCAAGGTAAAGGTTGGTAAGATGGACGTTGACCGTAATAATCAGGTGGCCATGAAATATGGTATTCGCAGCATCCCAACATTNTTGGTGTTCAACAATGGTGAGGTCGTGGATCAANTAATCGGTAACGTAGGAAAGGAAAGTATCGAGAGTATGCTAAACAAGGCTCTCTCGTAATGCTTGTTTATTAATTTTCATGCATAGGAAAGTAATTATAATCGGCTCGGGCCCTGCTGGATTAACCGCAGCAGTNTATGCAGCCCGTGCCAATCTAGAGCCGCTCGTTTTTGAAGGCTCTCAGCCTGGTGGTCAGNTGACCATAACCACAGACGTAGAGAACTTTCCGGGATTTCCGGATGGGATCATGGGACCAGAGCTGATAGAGCATATGAGAAAGCAGGCGGTACGTTTTGGGGCTACGTGTGAGTACAAGACGGTGGACAGTGTNGACCTATTAAGCAGTCCTTTTACCATCCGGGTAAAAGATGAGAAATACACTGCGGACACTGTTATTATTTCTACCGGTGCTTCCGCACGTTTATTGGGACTGGACTCTGAGAAAGAGTTGATGGGCTATGGCGTGTCTGCCTGTGCTACCTGTGACGGTTTCTTTTTCAAGGAGAAAGAGGTGCTGGTCGTAGGAGGCGGTGACTCAGCGGCAGAGGAGGCAATCTTTTTAACAAAGTTTGCNTCCAAGGTTTCGATCATTCACCGTAGAGATGAGCTGAGAGCGTCTAAGATTATGCAGGACAGGGTCTTCAAGAANAAGAATATCGAAATAATGTGGAACAGCAGTGTGGAAGATATTAGCGGAACCAGAGACTCTGGAGTGACCGGAGCGACCATAAAAGACACGGTCTCGGGTGATACTAAANAGATCAGCTGTGACGGAGTTTTTATGGCAATCGGACACATACCCAATACGAGTGTTTTCAAGGCTCAGTTAGATCTAGATGATAAGGGATATATAATTACAAAACCTGATAGTACCTATACAAATATTCCAGGTGTTTTTGCCTGTGGAGACGTGCAGGACCAGACCTATAGGCAGGCCATAACGGCCGCGGGTACTGGGTGCATGTCTGCTATTGACGCAGAACGCTGGCTGGAAGAGAATTAATAAGCTGCATTAAGTACCTTTCCTCAAACTTTTTTAGTTTGGAGGTATATAATGAATGAAGTAAAAAGATTAATATTTAAAGTAGATGGCCTAAAAAAAAGCTACGGCTCTTTTGAAGCGCTTAATATTAAAAAGTTAGACATACACCCTGGGACGATATACGCAATCGTAGGCCCGCCAGGCTCAGGAAAAACAACACTGTTAGGGCTATTGTCTGGCTCTATTAAGCAATCTTCCGGGAGTTTGTTTTTTGAGAATGAGCCATACGAAACAAACTGGCTCGGTAAAACGATAAAACACGATGAGATTTTTTATAATTATGGATATGAGGATTATGGATCGAGGCTTCCTATTGGCAAGATCATCAGCAAACTCTATGGTAAAAAGTCAAACATATTAATGAAGCGGCACTTTAGCAGCNCAAGGTTTAAGCATTTGTGGGACAGGCCAATTTCAAATCTTACAAAAGGAGAGCTGCACTGGGTTGGTATGGTATTATCACTAGAGAGTGATCCNCGGGTGTTACTTATTGATGAGTATGGGGTTCACCTGACCAACGAAATGGAAANAGAATTTCGCAGTCAATTACAAAAAATGAACCGTAGACTTGGTACGACCATCATTATTAGTTCGCCAAATGAGGCGGTAGTGAAAAACTTTGCCTCGGTCATTATTTTCTTAGACAATGGTCATATCTCAAAGATTCGTTCGAGGTCTAGCCGCCAATCTAATAGGTCAGGTAGATCGGATAAACGAAGAAGGAGCAGGAATAATTCTGGTAGAAGGCAACGAAACTATAATGCAAAACATAAGAAATCAGGAAATAATTAATATTGAAACATGATAATAGATAATGCAGCTAGACATTAACACTCTCTCAGAAGACTATAGTAAGAAAAATATATTGGTTGTTGGCGATATTATATTAGATGAATATGTATATGGAAAAGTTGACCGCATTTCTCAAGAGGCGCCGGTTCCCATTGTTTCAATAGACCGCCAAGAGTTTAAGCCAGGAGGCGCTGCAAATGTGGCACTTAACCTGTCAGGCTTAGGCGCAAAGGTGACTCTAATGGGTATCGTTGGAAAAGACACAAACCAAGCAGAACTTAATCAGTGTTTTACTANGCATGATAATATAAATAATCAGATCATTGAGTGTGATACCAGGACAACAAGTATTAAGACCAGGATCATTGCAGATGGAAGGCAGATCGCAAGACTGGATAGTGAGGTCACCAAAGAAATTTCTGATGAATATATTTCTCTATTGATTGAGGTTTTCAACAATAATTGCAATGATGTTGATGGTATCATTATCCAGGACTATAACAAAGGGCTCTTAACCCAAAAGCTTATCAAGCATATTACTGGGCATTCACGTGATAAGAGTATCCCTGTTTACGTTGACCCAAAGTATAATAATTATGAATCGTATAAAGGTGTCAGACTGTTTAAACCCAACCTGGTAGAATACCAGGCCATAGCAAAAAATGAAAAATTCGGATCACTTCCTGTCTCTGGTTTTAACTTTAAGAAGTATATGAATGCTGAGATATTACTGCTCACGCTTGGTTCTGATGGTATGTCACTATACTATAATGATAGGCATGAGTGCATTCCTACTAAAGCGAGACAGGTTTATGATGTGTCTGGCGCCGGCGACACGGTTATTGCAGCATTTGCGATTAATGATGTCTGCGGTTTAAGCCCTCTAGANTCATCAATAATATCCAACCTTGCTGCTGGAAGGGTGTGTGAAGAAATTGGCGTATGTCCGATCAATATAGATTCATTGAAAGATATTTTTTCCCATCATTATAACACGGAATAGTATATGGTTTTAAATAAAAAGAAAATAACATTNTATAAGTTTTTTTTCTTTTTGTTTACTGCAATTATCTTAGCCCAGCCTAGGGCGAAATACAGNCCATTNGATTGGCTATTGTTCAAAGAGCCTGGNAATATAAATGCTTTATCAGAGGGTTATGAATATTTATATATTGCCACGAGCCATGGCGGCATATACAGATATANCCTGTACAGTAATCAGTATGATTTNCCCATAACGACCGCACAGGGCTTGAATAATAATAATATCACTAGTGTACACTTTGATCATAATACGGGAATCATCTGGGCCTCTTCTCCAGGGTTTATGCAATATTCTTATACCAGGGAGGGTGACTGGCGNCTGATTGACTTTATTGACCTGGGATTGACCANGAAAGATAGGATCAGCAGGATTGGNAATTCTGAGAATTATGTGTGGGCACAGGCTAATGCGGTATATATAAAAATGGATAAGTCTTCCGGAATATTATCTGGAATATATCCCAGACCGGACGAGCTGAATATTAAATGGAGCAGCGATAAATACTTAATGCAGAATGAGATTGGTGATATAGTAAACAACTATACTATTATGTCAGGGTGGATGGTATCTGGTTCCCAGTTCATTGATAACTACGGAAGGTATATTGATATTACTAGTGGNCTGATTGGTGCCCATAACGACGTTTGGATAGGAAGCTCTGATGGTACACTTTTTCATGGAAATAAAACGATGGAGGCCATATTCCCTACCGAATTTGGAATCAGAGGGTCAAANATTAATGCTTTATTATTTGATGATAACAAGCTATGGATAGGCTCAAAAGATTATGATATAGGAAGAGGAATAACCAGGCTCAATACGAATAACTTCCAGGCNGACCACTATGACTTTGATATTACTGTAAACATGAGTCTCACTGAGGTACACTCCATTTATAATTTTGATAGTGATCTATGGCTAGGTGGAAACGGTGTAGTTCTCGTTCTTGATAAAGATGAAAATTATTGGAGGACACTAGGAGAGGATAGAGGGATCCCAAATAGTGATGTAACATCCATGGTAGGAGACTCTAACTATGTGTGGATAGGATCTTATTATGGTATAAGGCAGATAGACAGGAGAGCTAGAAGAGAAGAGTCTATGGGTTTTGAATACCTCTTTNACAATCATCCAGTTCATGATCTATATATTAATGAATATGGGGTTTGGATCGCTTCAAGAACGGGCATCTATGTTTATGATAAAAGTAATCCTCAAATAAGGAACGCACTTTCTTTAGGTATTTCTTATCTAGATTTTCCGGTGTCAAGGGTAACTTCCATTTACCAACATAAGAATATTCTGTATTTTGCAACAAATATTGGTGTTATAACATTTGACTTGGATGAACAAATTTGGGATATGTTGATATCTGCAGCAGAGTATAAAGGATTAATTGTTTCAGATATGTTGGTAGTTGGAAAATTTTGCTTCATAGGAACCGATCAAGGTCTTTTTAGAATAAACCTTAAATCACACCGCGTTAGAGAATATAATTTTGATTTTATTGGTTCTGTGAATGCTTTAGAATACATGGATAAATTTATCTGGATGGGGACAAGTGAAGGCTTGATAAGGTTTAAGTGGAGAAAAGATCTTTGAAATATTTAGCCATATTTTTTTTATGTTATTTTATTACCAATATTGATCCNCTATTAGCACAGCGTTCAAAACGAAATCAGAATATGGATAATGTTGGTCGATATAGTTTGGTATCCTTTTCCAGGCCAACTTCAAAAGATTCAATAAAGGTTACCGCATTTATAGAAATTCCATTTAACTGTATACAATTTGTCAAAAGAAAAAATGATTTTGTTGCCTCTTATGATGCTTCTATTATTTTGCAGGATCAAGAAGGAAAACAATTATTTAGAAGCATGTGGTCTGATTCTATAGTAACAAAGGACTATATTCATACACAATCAAGATTAAGATCAANGAANCATCATACAAACTTNAATATAGGAAAAGAAAAATATTTACTCTTATCTGAGTTATACGATAAAGACACAAGAAAAAAAGGTAGTAAGAAGAAAAAATTAGAATTTACAAAACAGAAAAAGATCCCTTCGTTGATGGAGCCAATAATTATTACTTCTCTAAAAGGCGAGTGGGGTTTTAAACCTGGTGAATTTCCAATTCTAGGTAAAAAGATTACAAATATTGATAAAGGGCTTACCNTTAATATATCTGGCTTTGTGGATGATTCGCCGTATTCTATCAAAGTGGTTATGAAGTCAAACAGTGATGAAAAAGAACTGCCGGTGATAAATAATAATACTGACGCTGGTTTTTTTAATCATAAGGTAGAAATAGGAAAGGAATANCTTCAGTCTCTTAGTATTAAGATTGAAATAATACTAACCCAATTAAAACAAGTAAAAAAAGTTGAAAAAAATATTATGATCTATAAACCTGGCATCTCAGGTTTTGTTAAGAATGTTGAAAACTCTTTTCGGCAAATGAAGTATATACTCACAAATAGTGAGAGAAATAGTGCAAAAGGTAAGAAAGGAAAAGATCTAGAAAATATTTTTTTAGAGTATTGGAAGAAAAGAGACCCTACGCCAGATACAAGTTTAAACGAATTAATGGAAGAATATTACATAAGAGTAAACTATGTTAATGAGTATTTTAATATGTCATGGAAAGAAGGATGGGAAACAGATTTTGGAATGATATATATATTGTTTGGACCGCCAGATCAGATACAGAGATCAAACACCAATAGTTCTAACACATCNGTTTATCAGGTTTGGTATTATAACCGTATCAATAAAGAATTTGTTTTTAAAGATCAAAATGGGTTTGGTGATTACAGACTAGACCGTCCTTTTATTGGTTCAAATTATTAACTATATATTATTAAATAAAATAAAGCTATANTACGAATCGTAACTAGATTAACTNCATAAAAAACAATAAATTAGTTATAAGATGAGCAAAAATTCACTATCAAGCATAATNAACTGGATTTCAGGTGATATAGCGATCGATCTGGGCACAGCTAATACGCTTATATGGCTAAAAGGCAAGGGTNTTGTGATCAATGAGCCTTCAATAGTAGCCAGNACTATCCATGATGATAATATTGTTGCTGTCGGANANGAGGCCAAAGCGATGCTAGGTAGAACTCATAGGGANCTTGAAACNATTAGGCCNCTACAAGATGGTGTGATCGCTGATTTTAAAATGACAGATGGTATGCTGCAAGGNTTCATAAATAAGATAAATTTTAGTAGAATGGCTAGGCCTCGGATGGTTATCTGTGTCCCATCTGGCGTTACTGAGGTTGAAAGAAGAGCTGTGAAAGATTCTGGNGAACGTGCAAATGCTAGAGAAGTTTACCTGATAGAAGAACCGGTAGCTGCAGCAATAGGAATTGGGCTAGATATTAGTCAACCAATAGGTAATATAATTGTTGATATAGGAGGTGGCACCACTGAAATAGCAGTTATTTCATTAAATGGTGTTGTTACGAAAGAAACGATTCGTATTGCCGGTGATGAAATGGATGAATCTATTTTACAATGGTTTAGGAATGAGCATAAACTTGAAATAGGNTTAGGTATGAGTGAATCAATAAAAAAATCTGTTGGTTCAGCGATGCAAATGAGTACAAAAACTATTTCAGTTAGAGGAAGAGATCTAGTATCTGGAATTCCTAAAACGATAGAAGTTAGTTCAGATGAAATTCGTCAGGCTCTTAAAGACCCTGTGAATGCAATTGTAGAAGCAGTAAAAAGATGTTTAGAACAAACACCACCAGAATTAGCAGCAGATATACTTGAAAGAGGAATTATTGTAGCTGGTGGTGGNAGTCTATTGAAAGGTATAGATCAAATTATCAGAGAAAGAACAAATGTCCCGGTTAATGTCGCAGAAGATCCNTTACTATCAGTNGTAAGAGGAACGGGCATGGTTTTGGAGAATCTTAAAAAATACGAGGCTGTACTGCTTTAAGGGTTGTTCATGCGCAACCTCATTTTATTTATTATTAAAAACAAAGATCACTTTGTTTTTTCCTTAGCACTAATCCTATCGTTTACTCTTTTGTTTAATAATGATGATGATGAAATGAGTGTGATTCGTGGATTNGCNACTGATATTGTATCATTTTTATCAGCTCCGATGGTAAAAGTAAAATCTCTGGCTATAGTAAGCGAAGAAAACCAATACTTAAGAGAAAAAAATCTCCAACTTAATTTGGAATTAGAGTCAATATTATATGCTGCAGATGAGAATAAAAAATTAAGACAGTTGCTAGATTTTAAAAGAGAAACTCAACTAAATATTATACCGGCTAGAATTGTTAACAAAGGTATTCAGACAAATTTACATTCTTTAACAATTGATGTGGGTTCATCTGATGGATTATCACCTAATCAAGCAGTTTTAACACCTGAAGGTATCATTGGGAAAACTATTCAAACAGGTGAGACTTCTTCATTAGTGCAGTCAATCTCAGATAATAACTTTCGATTAAGCGTTAGAATTATGCCAAGCGGAGCAGTGGGTATACTTAGATGGCACAATAATAATATGTGTAAAATTTATGAAGTGCAAAAAAATGTTGATATTAATATTGGAGATAGAGTAATTACCTCTGGGTTTAGTAAGATATATCCACCNAAACTTCCGGTTGGTACTGTATCAGGTGTTTACGATGAAAGGGGAAGTTATCAAAAAGTNGTAAATGTAGAAATACAAAGTGATTTTGAATCCATCCANAATGTTTTTGTAGTCATAGCTCATAACTATGATANTAATTAAATATTTCATAATAGTTTTTATAGTATTTGTTTTTCAAATATGGACTTCAGAATTTTTTTCTTTAGGCACCATTGACCCAGATTTTTGTATTATAGTTATTCTCTATATTTCGATCAAAGATGGTAGCCTCACTGGGGTTTTAACTGGGTTTTTCATGGGCTTATTCATTGATCTTTCATCAAGCTCAAACCAATTTTTTGGTTTAACCTCATTAATATATACGTCCACAGGATATTTTTGTGGATTATTAAATGGGCAGAATGAGAAATTAAATAAAACTTATTTTACTTTAATCTGGGTATCTATTNTTTTATTTCAGTTTTTATTATTTAGTTTGGTCGTTTACCAAGACTATTTAATTCAGGATCCATTTAATTTTTTTGTTAAATGGCTAGCCACATCACTATACACGCTTACTTTTTTAGGTATCTTACAGATTATGATACCAATATATAAATTGTCATAATCTTTATGCTCAAATCTGATAACATTGTTTCACACAAACAGTACCAAGTTGCTAGAATACTATCCTGGATTATGATTATAATATTAATTGCCAGATATTTTCAAATTCAGATAATTGAACATGAAATCTATAGGCTAAAATCAAATACAAATAGAATTCGAAAAGTAACTAAAAATGCTCCCAGGGGTCTAATTTTAGATAGATTTGGTGAGATTCTTGTTGATAATTATCCTGTATATGTTTTAACGGCAATACCAGGAGAAATGAACAATAAAAGAATGCAATTTAGTCTTATAGCAGATTATATAGAATCTGATTCAAGTATTATTCATTCTAATTATAAAAAATACTATAGAGGACGTTTTGTGCCCACTAGACTAGCAAAAGATATAGATTTCTTACAGTTAAGTAACCTCGAAGAAAATAAATTAAATCTTGAAGGAGTTTATTATGACCAAATACCTGAGAGATATTACCCTAATGGTGTAAGGGCACCTCATTTATTTGGCTATGTAAAAGAAATAGACAGAGTAATTAGGAACAATCTTAATAATAAACAATTATATGAGCTTGGTGATTTAGTGGGCTGGTCTGGATTAGAAAAACAGTACGAAAGCTATCTAATGGGAAAGCGTGGAACNTATTTTTTNGAGGTAGATGCTTCAGGGAGGGAAGTTGGATCGGCATTAGAGTTGCTTGATACTAGACCTGATCCAGGTTTTAATATCCAAACAACAATTGATCTTGATCTACAAATATTTATTGAAAAATTATTAGATAATAGAAGAGGCGTTATACTTGTGGGTAAACCCGTAACAGGAGAAATATTAGCTGCTGCTAGTGCCCCGGATTATTCACCTGATTTATTTACTGGATTTATGACTGAGNCTGAATGGAGATCTGTTAAAGAGGATCCAAATACCCCTCTACTTAATAGATATATACAAGGTACATATATTCCTGGGTCGATAGTAAAAATGATTACCCAGATTGCAATATTAAAACATGGAGACTTTGATTTAAATTTGAGTCATTATTGTCCAGGTTTTTACCAGTTTGGTGATAGGATTTATGGATGCTGGGTAACTGAGGGGCATGGTNATGTGAACATGAATAAGGCAATGTCGATGTCTTGTGATGTATTTTTTTATAAAGCTGTTCAGCAAATTGACATTGATAATTTACACAGTACTTTCAAAGAATTTGGATTTGGGAAAAAAACGAATATTGATATACCTAATGAAGCATTTGGTTTAGTTCCAAATAAAGATTATATGTTTAGAAGATATGGTAAATATGGTTGGAGTAGAGGTACACTATTAAACTTAGCAATTGGGCAAGGAGAACTTCTTGTAACTCCAGTGCAAGTATTAAACTACATTAATCTAATTTCTACCAAAGGTGAATCTCCAAATTGTCATTTTGTTGTGGTTGACAATCTGCCAAATAATTCTAAACCTGAATTAGAAGCCATAATATGGCAACAAGTTCATGATGGTCTGAGATCAGCAATAATAGATAAAAAAGGTACAGGGAAAAAATCTGATCCTAATATTGATGGATTAAGTATTTATGGAAAAACAGGAACCGCAGAAAATCCACATGGTGATAATCACGCGTGGTTCACTGGATGGGCAGAATACCTTAATGATAAATATTCTATTGTCATATTGTTAGAAAATGCAGGTTCTGGAGGAGGAGTTGCTGCACCATTGGCAAATAAAATATTTAAAGAACTGGTCAATAATAATCTTATCACTTTAAAATGATTTTATTAAAGAAAACNACCATTAATGACGCTCCGTGGAAAATATTATTTTCAGCGTTGTTTTTAAGTTTTATCGGTTTAATAGCCTTAAATAGTATATCACATCAAAATACAACTATAATTCAAAACCCTTTTTATAAACAATTATTTTTTTTATTTATTGCCTTTTGTACTTTTTCAATTTCTTTTATTGCACCCAAATATATTATCCATAAATATGCATTTATAATATATGGAATAGGTATTTTTNTAGTCATTCTTCCATTTTTTGGTAGTTCGCATGCGGGTACTTATAGATGGCTAAATGTTGGCCTTCCATTTAATTTTCAGCCAAGTGAGTTTTCCAAAATATTTTCAGTAATTGCATTAGCTAGATATCTATCAGATAATAATCTAAAAATCCAAAANTTTAGATCAATAGTTTTACCTATTCTTATTGTACTAATTCCAGCTTTAATTGTATTAAACCAACCTGATTTAGGTACAGCTCTGGTAATAATGAGTATTGTTTTTCCTATGCTTTATTGGGCTGGAGCGAGACCTTTTTATTTATTTTTATTAATAGCACCTATTTTATCAATACTCACTGCATTTAATGTTATATTATTTTCGNTATGGGCATTAATAATAGCTATTGTTATTTTTTATGCTAGAACAAAGATTATAGAAGGTGTTGGGTATTTCTTTGGTAATATTTTTTTCGGATTATTGGCTCGTCCAATTTGGGACATGCTAANCCNATACCAACAAAATAGAGTACTAACATTTATATATCCAGAAAAAGACCCACTTGGTGCGGCATATCAGATCATACAAAGCAAAACAGCTATAGGCTCAGGAGGATTATTTGGTAAAGGTTGGGGCTATGGTACACAAACTCATCTCAAGTTTCTACCTGTTCAAGAATCTGATTTTATATTATCTGTAATTGGAGAAGAATTAGGATTTATTATAATAGCAATCATACTANTTACTTTTGGGTATTTATTGAATATTATAATTAGAAATTCATTTCTATCTAAAGATAAATTTTCTAGCCTTATCTTATTNGGTCTTGGCTCTATTCTANTTGCACATGTGTTTGTAAATACAGCAATGACCGTAGGATTAATTCCGGTAAAAGGTTTGCCTCTTCCTTTTATATCTGCTGGAGGTACTTTTCTGGTTACTAGTTACATGATGGTTGGCTTGATTATGAGGTTTAGTATTCATTATTCAGATTAATTTATAAGATATTGTTGTTCATCTTATTATCGGGTAAATTAAGGNTANNAGCATCNTTAAATAATTTTGGTGATTANATGACAAAATCATACACATTACTATCTATTGTGTTTTACTTAGTTGTAGTTCTNATAAGTAGNGTANATGCTCAGAGTTCCAAGAACTATGATAAGGAACTAAGAAGATTAAATGCAAANATAGATCGAGTTAGAGTCTTGGTTGATTCTCTAGAATTTAATGACCGCCTTTTGTTGCCTGAATTAATGGCAGCTTTCAGACAAGCGGTAAGCAGTAAATCTCAACAAGATTCTATAACCGTTGTTATAATGAAACGTATTAACACATTGAATAACAAAATNGCAAAACTTGAAAATCAAGCCAAATTTATGGATAGCACTTCTCTTGAGATCTATAATAAACTGGTAATGATAGAAAATAAAATTGTGACATTAACGAATAGTTATAATGAAATGTCTAAGATGAAATCTGGGAAATCAATAAACCTTGAGCCTCAGTTTAATGCTGCTAAATATAAAAAGCATTACATGAAGNGTTTAGGTCATTTTCAAAACCAAGAATATGATAGTGCAATAAAAGGTTTTTCCGAACTAGTAACTTCGGATGCTACAAATGATTTAGCGGATAATTGCCAATACTGGTTGGCGGAGTGTTACTATTCAAAGAAAGATTTTAAAAGGGCTATTGGTGAGTTCACCAAAGTATTTAACTATGCCGGTACAGATAAAGATGATGATGCTCAGCTTAAACTTGGATTAGCATATCAGAGTATGGGAAGTATAGAAAAAGCCAAGGAAGAGTTTCAGCGNCTTATAGATTATTTTCCGGGAAGTGAATATTATCCAAAGGCTAAAGACGCGTTGAGAAAATTAGCCTTAGACTAATCACATTATTTATTCAAATATATAAGAAATGTCAAAGAAAATATATTTCAGTACGACCGAGATTATCCCTTTTGCTAATGTATCAAGTATAGCAGGTTTTTCTACTCATATTCCTACAAAGTTACAAGAGCTTGGACATGATATTCGTACGATACTGCCTAAATATGGTTTTATAAGTGAAAGAAAATATATTCTTAGAGAGGTAATCAGACTTAGACAGATACCTTTTGAGTTTTGTGGAACAGAAGCTATTGCGAGTGCGAAGAGTGCTTTTATTCCTAAGACAAGAGTGCAAGTCTATTTTCTTGAAGATGAGTATTGGTTTAAACCACTAACAAATCTGTTATATAAATCTAAAAATGGAAGAATTTTGACTGATAATTCGAAACGTTATGCATATTTTTCTAAGGCAGTTATTAGTACTTTACCGCATCTATTTTGGGTTCCTGATATTTTTGTTTGTAATGGATGGCAATCAGCATTAATTCCAAATATCTACAAAGAGCATTATGAGGGTATTAATGAATTTTATAAGGACATTAAAACTGTTTTAGTTATACATGATTTAGATGAATACTCAGCAGTAGAAAAATCAGAATTGTTAGAGATGGGTATTAATGTTCACCCAAATATAAAAGGGAACAAACTGAATTTATATGACGTTGCAAGTTATAGTGCTGATGCCATACTAATAATTGATAGACCAGGAAAAAAAATATCCACAAAATTGCTTAATAAAAGTGCTTTTAAGGATAATAAAAAGAAAGTTACTATATTTGATGAAAAGGGTACTGAGGAAATCGATTATACCCCTATTACAAAATCCTTGGATCAAATTATCTCTGATCTCACTTCAAAATAACCAAACAATAATAGCAAACTATTTAATGTATTTTACTAGATCAATATCTATTGTAGGTTTATCTAGTATCTTGTTTTTTGTTTTAAATTGTTCTGAAGAACCAATTCAAACAGATTTATCAAATAATAATCAGTCATTAGACACTCTTTCTTTGGCTGATATATCAGGTTTTACTTATCAGATTTCTCCAGAGATTAGTTCATATCAAAAGTTATATGTTGGTAATAATAATAATTNTTCCTTTCCTAGATCACTTTTAAAATTTCCATCAACTGGGTGGGATACATTTTTGGACTCATCAGTAACGATTGACAGCATATTTCTAAAGGTTTATTCTGGTGATAGCCTGATCAATAGTGACTTAAATCTTGTGCTGCATTTTTCACCAGACTCAGTTTTTAGTGAATTAAATAGTTATATAAATCAGTTTACCNATATTGNTATTTCTCAATGGAATAATTTGGGCGCCCCNAATGTTAGCATCATCTCTGATACTTCAGATACCATCAGTCACTTTCAAGAGTCAATACTGNTCTGGGAATTATCTGATTTAATAAATACACTAACCGATACTACAATTTCTGATAGAACTTTTTCTTTATCATTTTNAGGAAATNTNGATAGTTCTTTTATAGAGCTATATAGCCGCGAATACAGTTCAGGTANTTTAGATCCTAAGATTGAAGTTTATTATCGATCTATAATTAGTTCTANTGAACAAGAATCAGNCATTGATACGCTCACAAGAATTATTTATGTTGCAGAAGACATATCAACAATAGATAACCCGNTGNCAAGCGGATCNTCAGATAATTCAATCATAATAAGCAGAGGTAGAGGTTATAGATCAATAATAAATATTCCATTTGATTCTTTATCACTACCACCGTTTTCTGTTATTCGATATGCGCACCTATTATTATATCAGNAAGGTGACTCATTAGAATCATTCTCGATAAGAATGGAACCATTAAGGCAAAATATCGATTCCTTAGCTTTATACTTTGATTCAGATCCATATGAAAATTTAGGCGCTCATTATTCAAATTCTAGTACTGCGGAAGGTAAGCTTCAGATATCNCTTAAATCATATTTTCAATCAATATTAATGGTCGACTCATTAAAAAATGTTGGAATGAAGTTTTCTTCTAGTNTAAGTAATAGTTTATTTGATAGTGTTGAATTTGATNTAAGTAACGATAAGAATANGGTTGANATTTTATATGTTTCCCCTTAAAAAATTAATTCAGATACTNTTATTNATTTCCTTAAGCATTGCCCAAGGCCCAGTAAATAGTTTTGGGATAGGTAATCATCAAAAATGGAGTTCTCCATCTCAAGGTGGTATTGGTTCAGTAGGCCTTGTCCCATCATTTCAGAATAATGTATCATTGTCAAATCCAGTGACTTGGTCAAGTCTTAAGTTTACACACTTATCAGTCTCGTATAATGGTTTAGAATCAAAAATAGTGAAAAATAATGCT
>PAVC01000024.1 GCA_002713885.1 Fidelibacterota bacterium | reverse complement strand
TTATGAAAATAAAAGATTATGGTTAACCAAATTAGTTGATAGCAGCCTAGAAAAGAGAGTTATCAATAATGCTAGTGCATTAACTACAGTGAGTAAAACTATATCAGAATATTATGAGAAGCCTTTTAGTGTAATCCATAACGGATATGATGAAGAGGATTTTACTTCTGTAAATGAAAAAGAAAAGAATACTGTTGTTATTAGTCATATAGGAACAATGACTAAATCTCAAAATCCATCAATGTTTTTTCAATCTATAAATGAGCTGAATTTAAATCAGGAAAAGTATCGAATAGACTTAATTGGTAATATTCATCCGGACATAAAATCTTATATACAAAATAATAAGTATGATAATTTCATTAAAATTAAACCATATATGCCCCATAAAGATGCAATAAGAAAAATGTGTGAGTCTGATTTTTTATTGTTGGTAATACCAAACACTAAGAAGAATATGGGAATAGTTACTGGTAAACTATTTGAATATATTAGGTCGATGAGAAAAATTATTATGATTGGCCCGCCTAATTCAGATGCTGCAAAAATCATAGCCCAAACAAACTCTGGAGTATGTTTTGATTACACTGAAAAAAATAAAATTAAACATTTATTNATGGAAAANAATTTACCTGCTACAAGTAATTATCAGCAGTNTAGCNGNGANAGNCTAACAAAAACTCTTTCTCTTNTATTTGAAANGGTCCANCAAGAATAATCAATGGTTTACAATTAATATTAAGTTTCATTATTAAAAGAGAATTTTATGGATAAAAAAAATATCTGGCTTATAATACCGATTATCACTTTACTCTTTTTATACAAACTGATAATATATAATCAAATTCCATTGGCTAGCGATATGGTCGCCCATGAGCCGATAAAAAAATGGATTAATACTACAGATGAATTTCCACATTGGTTTCCAAATCTATTCTCTGGTATGCCTTCATACGGTGGTTATATATACACTCCAGGCCATCCGTTAAAGCCAGTATTGGACCTAATCCTGTTTAATACTGGTGTTAAGCTTTGGTTTTATTTATCTATTGGAGGGCTAGGGCTTTTCTTTTTCCTTCGTTTTCTAAACATTTCGCGTTATTCGGCTTTATTTGGCGGCATTGCTTATTCTTTAACCCCATATGTTTTTGGACTGATCAATGCTGGGCATAATAATAAAATAATGGCGGGCGCGTATATACCATGGGTTGTATTCTGTGCATTATATTTGTTTAAACATCGTTCGGTTAAATCCGTTCTATTTTTAAGTATTATTTCTGCATTGCAGCTGTGGACCAATCATCCACAAATATTTTATTATACTTGGATGCTTATTGGTTTATGGTTGTTGTTGGATATAATCATTGATTTAATAAAAAAGAGAACCAAGATTAATATTTCGCTGATGTCCCTTGGGCTAATGGTTTTATCATTGGTCTTAGCATTGTTAATGGTCTCAGATCCTTATTACGAGGTATATACTTTTCAGGCTGAGTCGAATAGAGGATCACCTTCCGTTTTAGACCAAACAACTGAAACAAAAAAAGGTACAAAGTGGGATTATGCTACTCAGTGGTCTTTTCATCCGGCTGAGACGGTGTCGTTTATTTTTCCTTATTATTTTGGTCTACAAAATTTTTCTGTTAAAGATAGGAGTAACCCAGAAAAATTTATGAAACAGGCCTCTTATTGGGGTTATATGCCTTTTACACAGTCGACTCATTATATTGGACTACTTGTTATAATTTTTTCATTTTACTGCTTGTGGTGTTACTACAGGTATAAAGATATAGGTAGGATAGAATTAATATTGTGGATTATAGGGATTGCGGTACTTATTACTGGATTTGGCAGCCATTTTTCTTTACTCTATAAACCATTATTTCAGTTTGCGCCTTTTTTCTCAAAATTCAGAGTTCCATCAATGATCTATATGTTGCTTTCTATAATTATGCCAATCCTTGCTGCAATAGGTCTCGATAGAATTACAAGTAAGAAAAATAAAAGTAATATTTTTAATGATTCATTAACCGTATTTGGAATTTTTATTTCTCTTAGTTTATTTCTATTATTTTTTGGAGAAAGTTTTTTATCATTTTCCTCATCTGGTGATACAAGATTTACTCAATATGTAGACCTAGTAAAAAATATTCGAATTAACCTATTTAATAAAGGTCTAATGCTTGCACTATTTATTAGTGCAGGTACATTAACCTCAATCTGGCTTTATTCAGAAGATAAGATTAGTAAAAAAATACTTTCTTTGTTACTAATTGGAATGCTTGTCATCGATCTATGGATTGTAAACAATGAGTTCCTCTCGCTTAAATCATCTAAAAGTATGAATAATCAGTTCAGTCAGACTCAAGATATAAAATTTATGAAAAATGATGATAGCCAGTTCAGAATTTTTCCTGCAGATGAGATTAACTCAAATAAGTTTGGATATTGGAATATTGAGAGCATTGGGGGATACCGTGCGGTTAAACTTAGAAACTATCAAGATCTGATGGACATTGGTGGATTTCGTAGGCCTGAAGTATTAAACATGCTTAATGTAAAGTATTTACTAACAAGAAAAAGGGTAAAGAGCTCCTCATTTAAACAGGTATCAGGAATAACAAATTTATATGAGAATCTTGATTTCTTGCCAAGAGCGTGGTTTGTCGGGAAACTGAAAAATGTTGATGACCAAGAGTCTTCTTTATCAAAGGTTATGGATATATCCTTTAGGCCAAAAGATACTGCTGTAATAATTAATTATGATGGNCCCAAACTATCCGGTTCATCAGATGGGGNAATTAATATAAAATCTTATTTGCCTAATAAGATTA
Organism: Fidelibacterota bacterium; assembly: GCA_002713885.1. Classification (GTDB taxonomy): domain Bacteria; phylum Fidelibacterota; class Marinisomatia; order Marinisomatales; family UBA1611; genus TMED80. The sequence continues at coordinate 28,986 of PAVC01000024.1, read as the reverse complement.
GTCTTCAATGTGAAACTAATGGTGGCGCGCTGCTCGTTTTATCTGAAATATTCTATCGGCCAGGATGGAAATGTAAGGTTGACGGTAAGTTGACTCCGATATATCAAACGAATCACATCTTGCGATCTGTCTATGTCCCTGATGGAAACCATAATATAGAATTCTATTTTGATAGCTCAAAATGGAAAACGGCAAAAGTCATATCAAGGTTTTCATTTTTCAGTATATTAATATTTCTAGGTCTCATCTTATATAAAGAAAAGAAAATAAAAGTATCATGACTTCCTCTTATCGCCATATAGGAAATATAAAAGGAGGAATATTCCTCATAGGGGTTTTCTTAGTTATTGGCCTTTTTTCCTACACTCGATATCTATCATCAGAGCTAAGAGANGATAATAGGGAAGTTGTGAAGATGTACGCTGAAATAATTGCAAAAACTGTCAAAGATGATTCAAATACTAATATCGATTTTATTTTTGAAAATATAATCAAAAAAGTCAAGTTCCCTATTATTCAGTCAGGCCGTAATAAAAATCCTCAATTATGGACAAATCTTCCAGAAAATATTGATTCAGATAGAGATAGGCTTAAACTGATATTATCAATGGATAAAATCAATAAACCTATTCCACTAGTATTTGATGATAAAATTAATGGCCCAATTACTTTTGGCTATTTACACTATGGAGACTCTAGGTTAATCCAGAAAATTCAAATTTGGACATATATAGAGATATTGTCTATAGGAATATTCATTCTTTTTGGATTCATAGGCTTTTCATTTATCCGTAATAGCGAAAAACAACATATATGGGTAGGGTTATCCAGAGAAACGGCCCATCAATTAGGCACACCAGTGTCTGCGCTTTTAGGCTGGCTAGATTATTTAAAAAATGATAATTCTAATATAGAAAAAATTCTTCCTGAAATGGAGTCTGATATTGAAAGACTACAACAGGTAAGTCGCAGATTTAGTAAAATGGGTTCCAAACCTGAAATGGAGTTTTTTGATCTTTCCAAAAGAGTAGAGAGTGTTTTGTCTTATTTGAACCGCAGGATTCCAACACTAGGGAAAAAAGTAGATTTGGTTAATGATATCGATCCCGATATTAAAATAATGGCAAATGGTACTCTTATTTCTTGGACTATTGAAAATTTAATCCGAAATAGCATTGACTCTGTTAGTGGTGAGGCTGGATTAATTCGTTTAAGCATGAGCCAGGATCAAAATAATGTAAAAATTAGAATATCTGATAATGGATGCGGCGTTCCAAAAAAGGATTGGAAAAATATCTTTCGTCCAGGGTTCAGCACCAAAAAATCAGGATGGGGCCTAGGGTTATCTTTATGTCAAAGAATAATTAATGAAGTTCACAAAGGGGATATATACGTTTTAGAGTCTAGGATAAACTCCGGTACTGTATTTGAAATCAATATTCCTTCTGGGTAAACAGCGGTCACTTTCTTTTATCCAAACATATAATTTTACTAGTAAATTATGATATAATAATCTAGGATATTTATGGACTTTATTTTTGCGCAATCACAACCAGTACAAGGCAGTGGAATACTGAGCTTCTTACCATTCATATTAATAATGGTAATACTATACTTCTTTATGCTTAGACCACAGGCTCAAAAACAAAAGCAAAAAGAAGAAATGGTTAACAACCTTAATAAAGGTGATAAAGTTGTTACAATGGGGGGTATTATTGGTACTGTGACTGGTTTTAAGGAAAAAGGTAAACTGATCACCTTAAAAGTCGATAATAATACAACACTTACTCTCAATAAGTCTGCAATTGCAGGGCTATCTGGAAAAATTAATCAGGATGATTTAGCATAATGGCTGTTTTAGAATTAGTAAACTATGGAAACCCAATTCTTAGAAAAACATGTAATAGTGTTACAGATTTTTCAAAATTGGTAGACTCTATTGACAATATGTTTGATACAATGTATGAAGAAGAGGGTATCGGTTTAGCTGCAAATCAAGTTGGAATTGATATGAATCTTTTTGTGATAGATATTTCTCATACTGATGATAGTGAATTCCCCAGAATTTTTATTAATGGAAAAATTACATCATCTGATGGTGAAAGTATTTTCTCTGAGGGATGTCTTTCTATACCTCAAGTATCCTTAGAAGTAACTAGACCGGAGAGAATTATTTTCAAATATCAAGATGTTGAAGAAAAATGGCATGAAGAAGAATTTGATGGACTCTTAGCGCGTGCTATACAGCATGAGATTGATCATCTCAATGGTGTTTTAATTATTGACCTTGTTAGCGAAATGCAAAGAGCAAGAGTTAATAAAGAAGTTAAAAAAATAAAGAAAGATTCTCTGGCAAAATTAAAGCAGCATCCAATCACTAAAGGGTTTGTTCTTTAGCACTATTTTTACTTCTAGTCTTTTATCTAAACGGTGTTACTAGTATGAAGGTAGCATTTATGGGTAACCCTAAGTTTGCTCTTCCTAGTTTAGAAAGCCTATTAGAGAGTAAACACGAAGTTAAAGCAATCGTATCTAATCCAGCCAAGCCGATGGGCAGAAAAAGAGTGCTAAAACATACGGATGTTGGTAGCTATTCATTACAAAACAATATAGAATTAATAGAATTAGACTCTTTTAATAATGATACGATTTATAAAAAGTTACTTTCATTAAATGTAGATATTTTTGTCGTAGTCGCTTTTCGGATCTTGCCTGAAAAATATATTTCGATACCCAAATTTGGATCAATTAATCTTCATGCTTCTTTATTACCAAGCTATAGAGGTGCTGCGCCAATTCAATGGGCTCTAATGAACGGAGACAAGACCACAGGTGTTAGCGTGTTTCAGATTGAGAAAAAAGTAGATACTGGAAAAATCATAACACAGGCGAAAATAGATATAGATAAAAATGACAATTATGAAATATTGTCGAACAAATTATCTAAAGTTGGAGCTGGAGCATTAGTAGAGGCATTAAATAACCTTGAAGAAGGAGAAGTAGACTATAATAAACAAGATAAATCTTTAGTTACTAAAGCCCCAAAGATTTCAAAAGAGATGTTGCGTATCCAATGGGACTGGCCGGCAGCTAAGATCAATAATTGGGTGCGTGGCCTATCCCCAAAGCCATGTATGATGGCAATATTCCAAAATAAAAGGACAAAGATATTGAAGACACTTGTTCTAGATGATAAAGTGAAAAAGGCACCCGGTAAAATAAAAGCTGCTGCCAATAGTTCACTCGAAATATATACCGGCAGAGGTTTGATTTCTATTTTAGAAATACAGCAAGAAGGAAAAAAATGTTTACCTATTGACCAATTCTTGAGAGGCACTAGAATTAGCGATAGAGATTTTTTTAGTTAATGCATTCAGCGCGCCAGATTTCAGCAGATGCTTTGAGTCGCTTTGATACTAGTGATGATAAGATTACGATCCTTGTAGAACGATTATGTAATAAATATGGTTTGTCGTTATCTGAACAGAAAAGAAGTAGAGTAATAATTAATGAGGTTATAAGAAGTAAAGGAATTCTAGATTATATCATTGAAAAGTGTTCATCCAAAAAAATAAATCAGATACAGCCGGAATTAAGATCTATCCTTAGGATAGGATGCTATGAGCTAATTTTTGATGATTTTGTCCCAGATTTTGCAGCTATACATTCTGCGGTTGAACTAGGCAAAACATCAATAAATAAAAAATCTGGTTCCATGGTTAATGCTGTGTTAAGAAATATACAGCGCAAGCAAAAAAAGGATCCAGCATGGGTGAAATCAATAATAAATAATAATGTAGAGTTAGCTTATCCTAGCTGGCTCGTTAAAAAATGGAAAAAACAATTTGGTTTGACTATAACAGAAAAGTTGTGTGTGTCTTTTTTGAATAAATCACCAATGTTTTTAAGGGTTAATGAAGACCTCTTGGAAATAAATGAAGCTATTAACTATTTAGATCAAGCAGGAATAAAACTCAAGCAACATGATGTTTTTACCAATTTTTTGGAGGTTACTATTGGCCAGGATAAAGTAATAAATAGCGAACTTTTTGATTCTGGCATTATTTCTATACAAGATCCAGCATCTGGAGCAGTTGTAGAGCTAATTGATCCACAAAAAGGCGAATCAATTTTGGATGTATGTGCAGCGCCTGGGACAAAATCATTATTAATGGCACAAAAAGTCGGACCTGATGGAATAATTTATGCTTCGGACAAAAATGAGAGTAGGGTAAAAAAGGGTGCTAGTGATATTAAAAGACATAAGTATAAAAATATTAATTGGTCTGTTTTGGATGCGTCAAAAGATAAGTTTCCATTATCTAAAAAGATACTTATTGATGCTCCATGCACTGGAACGGGTGTTATTGGAAGAAGACCTGATATAAAGTGGAGAATTAAAAATAAAAATATTCACTATATGAAAAAGGTTCAGTTAGCAATACTTAATCATATGTCAAAATTTCTGGAACCTGGAGGAAGAATAGTATATGCTACATGCTCTCTTGAGCCAGAAGAAAATATAAATGTTGTTAAAAATTTTCTTTTTAATCACAAAGATTTTACATTGGTTCCATCTAATGCTTTTTTGCCTAAGCATTGGGTAAATTCGGATGGATTTTTAATGACAATGCCTTATAAAACAAAATCCGATGCATTATTTGGTGCAGTTTTATTAAAAAAAGAATGAAAACTAATAGGAATATCAAATATTATTTTCTTTGTCTAAGCATTTTAATTGCTATTTGTGTTTTTATTGCTGACTTATTTATAATGCCCATATATGTAAGGCACGGAGAAGGTAGTTATATGGTAAATGTAAAAGATAAACCTATTGATTATGCAGTTGATATATTGGCTTCGGAGGGGCACAAAGGTATAGTCTCTGACACTTTATTTTCTTCTTCATTCAAACCTGGAACAGTTATTGACCAGTATCCATCTCCAAACATGCGTGTAAAAGAAGGTAGAACAGTACGTTTAACAATTGCTCATGCAGAGCGTATGGTTTTGGTACCTGATTTAATTGGAAGGTCTGAGCGTAGTGCTGAGATTGATGTAAGACAAACCGGATTAGAAATCGACACAGTGTATAAAGAATACAATTCAGATGTACCTTTTGGAAATGTTACTTGGCAGTATCCTAAGGGTGGTGACTTCCTTAACAAAGGCATGGGTATTCATTTAACAATTAGTTTAGGTGTTCCACCAAATTTTTTCCAAGCTCCAAATGTCTTTGGCCTTAGCAAAAAGAAAGCAATTAATGAGCTTGAGAAAGCAGGGTTTTCACTCGGAAAGGTATACTACAGGCAGAATGAAGATTTAATACCATATACTGTACTTGATCAGTCGGTTAAGCCTGGTACAGTACTAGAAAAACCTACTGTAATAGATCTAACAATAAGTGTTCTTGATATGCAAGATATATTTAATAATATTATAGACCAGTGAGCAGTAATATAAAAAGTGAATTTGCTAGAAAAGCTATACATATATCTAATGCTATAATTCCACTTAGTTATCTTTATTTATTCCAAGATAAGATTGATATGATAATTATATTAGCCTTTTTTTTGGTGTTATGTTTTTTCATAGAGATTGCTAGACAAGAGAATTACTTAGTATCGATATTTTTTTCTAAACGGTTAAGTTTTATGATGAGAGATCTTGAAAAAAAAGGTGAGATCACTGGCGCAACATGGGTATTTGTTGGAGCCTTATTTACCATACTATTAATACCATATCCATATAGTATATATGCATTGTTATTCTTATCAGTAGGTGACACTTTTGCAGCGATTATTGGAATGAAATTTCCATTTATAAGAGTAGGTGGGAAAACCATATCTGGATCTATATCAGGTTTTATTGCTTGTGTTATTGCTGGACTAATTATTGATATTTCTATTAGTTACCAGATTTTACTTTTTGGTGCTTTTATGGCAATGTTAATAGAGCTACTTCCGTTGCCAATTAATGATAATGTTAGTATACCTATTTTTTCAGGTTTATCTATGTACTATTATAGCATAGCCTTATGACTTTTTTATCTCCTTCTTCACTGTTATTTCTTTTTGCAATAGGCATACCAATTATGATTCATATATTAAATCGCCTTACTGTTAAAAAAGTTGATTTCAGTACTATCCGTTTTATAAAAAATCTAGAGAATAATGCGATAAGGAGTATAAGGTTTAAAAAATGGGTTCTTCTTTTATTAAGGATAGGAATTATTACTGCTCTAGTACTCATGATTGCGAGACCAGTTACAAAAGGATTTATGCCTGGATGGATCTCTGCAGAACTAGAATCTAGACTGTTATTGGTGATTGATAATTCTTCAAGCATGAGTGGAAAAATAAATTCACTGTCGCTACTTGAATCTTCTAAAAAAGCTGCAATGTTAATACCTCAAATATTTAGCAAAAACACAACAGTTAACATTATCCAGACATGCCCTCCAAGGACACTCTTTTCTGGAAAAATAAATGATCCATCGATTCCTTTAATTATTAACCAGATCCATCCCACTGTTAAATATGATAATCTTTGGACAGTTGTTGACTCATTAACTAGTATAATTAACGCGCCTGAGCCAATAAAAGAATGTATCATTTTCAGTGATTTTCAGAATAATATAGTTCCGAATAGACCTCTTTTAGATAGCTGGAAATTTTATCTTATTAATCCAGGTGAGATAAATAATAATCTTTCAATTAATAATTTAGAGGTGGTCAGTAGGATAAAAGTTCCGGATCAATTATTAAAATTAAAGACAAGTATAAAAAACTCAGGTAATAAAAAAATAACCAATACACCTATCGATCTATTATTCGAAGAAAATCGTGTTGGGCAAGTAATCTCTGAGTTTGAAGAAGGATCAAACAAAGAATTCATTTTTCAAGCTTATCCTGAAAAGAAGGGTGTTTTGACAGGTAGTATTCGTCTTCCTAATGATGATTATCTAAATGACAATATATGGTTTATTACTGCACCTATTTTAGATAAAATTAATTGCTTAATGATAGGTGGTGCAGATGAGGAAATATCTATGTTTAGATTACTTATAGATGCGATTGATCCTGAAATGCAACTAATTAATTTTGAATCAAGGAAACAACCAATTATTAATAGACTATTTATAGATGATTTTGATCTTTTAATAATACATAACCCAGAAGCTTTCACAGAAGCTGCTTTTGATGAATTAGATATTTTTCTTCAAAAAGGAGGAGGTCTAATTTGGTTTTCAGGTGGTATGGAGATTGACCCAACTTATAATAAATATTTTTCTAATATCGGCTTTCCAAAAGCAAAAGAAATGATAGAATCCGGGAGCGGTATATTTAGTGTAAATATTCCAAGCAAAGATAATCATTTACTATCAGACTTAAATGTAAGGAAATTAGAAAATGAATTGCCTGAGTGCTATCGATATGTTAAACATAATTATTCAAATAAACATAATGTTCATTTCCAACTGAATAATGGCGACCCTCTGCTTTTAGAGTTTAATAGAGGAAGTGGAACCATTTTTTATTTTACTTCTTTAATGAATCTGGCTTGGAATGATATGCCTATAAGGGGTATGCTGGTACCGCTAATGTACAGGCTTCTAATTTTAGGTGGTACGGATGAGTTAAATACCTTTCCAGTAGCGATTGGAGATACCAAGTGGATTTCATTAGATCAGAATGAAGTAAGAGATCAATGGGAAGTTAAATCACCATCTGGTGAGAAAAATCTTTTAGTTCCTGATTTTAGTAAGGAAAGTATCAAAATAAAAAATACCGATGAACTAGGTATTTATGAGATTTATCAAAATGGGATACATTTTACTTCTTTTTCAACATTTTTGCATCCAAATGAAGCCATATCAAAAAAAATTACAAAAAATGAAATAACATCTTTTTTTCCAGCTGACAGATATAGGTGGCTGGAGCTAGATAATAATTTTATTAACAACTTTAACGAAACTAGACAAGGAAAGTCATTATGGAAAATATTTTTGTTACTTGCTACGGTGTTCCTTCTATTAGAAACATGGATTGGCCGCCCTATACCAAAAAATATTAAAAAATAGCCTTTAAAATTTGGATAAAGCTATACTAGTAGGAATTATTCTTCCTCAAAATAATCAAATAGATATAGATAATCATCTGTCTGAATTAAGCTTACTAGCTGAAACTGCAGAGATAGCAGTATTAGGTGAAATCACTCAAAAGCTTGTAAAGGTTAATCCAGCGTTCTTTGTTGGGAAAGGCAAAGCTAGCCAAGTCATAGAGCAGGCTAAAGTATTAGATGCGAATTTAATTATTTTTGATGAAGAGCTTAGCCCAGCTCAGATCAAAAATTATCATAAATTGGCAAAGGATATCAAAGTAATAGACAGAAGCGCACTCATACTGGATATATTTAAAAAGCACGCTAAAACTAGAGAGGCTAAGACGCAGGTAGAACTAGCATTTTGTCAATATTTATTACCTCGTCTTACAAGGCAGTGGACACATCTTGAAAGACAGATGGGGGGAGTTGGCACTAGAGCTGGAATGGGAGAGACTCAGATTGAGATTGATAGACGGCTTATTAGAGATAAAATATCAAAACTGAAGCTGGATTTAAAAAAGATAGAAATTGAAAGGACAACTCAAAGTCAAAAACGAAAACGAGAGTTTAGAGTTGCACTCGTTGGCTACACAAATGCTGGTAAGTCAACATTATTTAATTCATTAACTGGAAATAATGTTTTTGTTCAGGATCAATTATTTGCCACACTTGATACTACAGTAAGAAAATTAAAGATAAATAAAACCCATCAAGTTTTGATCAGTGATACAGTTGGTTTTATTAGAAAACTACCTCATAACCTGGTTGCATCTTTTCGCAGCACCTTGAAAGAGTTGTTAGAGGCTGACCTTATTCTTATTGTTCTTGACGCGAGTTCTGTAATCATTGATGATCATCTGGATACAATTAAGCGGGTTTTAACTGATTTAGGGGCTGATGATATTCCAAAAAGTTTAGTTCTTAATAAGATTGATCGTGTGCAAGAAGAATTAGAGTTGAAACGATTAAGAAATAAATTTTCAGATGCTATTTTTATTTCTGCACTTCACCATTTAAGGCTAGATGATGTTAGGGATCATATTATAGATAAGATTGAAAGTGATTTTGAAATTTTTGATCTGAAGATTCCTTATCACAAAGGTAAAACAATATCACAATTACAAGGCCAGGTAGAGATTTTAGAAAGTGTTTATGGTGATGAAGAGATTTTTCTTAAGATCAAAGGAAGAAAAGACACAGTAGAGAAAATATTAGGATAATTGTTAAATCAGTGATTATTATTTCAGATTCAAGGGGAAAATGGATAATATATTTAATGCAATAGTGGTTGAGGAAAATGAAAACGGGACATTTTCTCAAAACATAAAAGAAAAGAACATTAATGATCTTCCAGAAGGCGACTTATTAGTTCGCGTAAAATACTCCTCCCTGAACTATAAGGATGCTCTTTCATTTTCAGGAAATAAAGGAGTAACTAAGAACTATCCACATACTCCAGGAATTGATGCTACGGGTATTGTTGAGTTTTCAACAAGTTCAGAATTTATGAAGGGAGAGGAGGTAATAGTCTCTGGATATGATATGGGAATGAACACTTCAGGTGGTTTTGGAGAATACATCAGAGTTCAAAAGGGGTGGGCCTCACATCTTCCTGATGACTTAGATGCTTTAGACTCTATGGTTATTGGTACCGCAGGGTTAACCGCAGGGTTATGTGTCGGAGCGCTTCAGTCTATAAATGAAGTTGCTGGTAAAAAAGCTGTAGTTACTGGTGCTACGGGNGGAGTAGGCTGTATTGCTGTTAAACTTCTCTCCTTGCGCGGTGCTGATGTGACTGCAATATCCGGCAAATCTGAGGCAACAGAGTTTCTACAATCNATTGGTGCAAAAGAGATACTACTGAGAGATGATTTCCTTAGTTCTGTGAGAAAGCCTATGGGAAAAGGTCAGTGGGATATAGCGGTGGATGTTGCTGGCGGAGATATATTGTCTGGACTNATTGCAAGTATGAACTATGGAGGGGCAATTACATGTTGTGGCCTTGTGGCTGGTCCAAACTTTGATACGACNGTGTTTCCTTTTATNCTTCGAGGAAATAGTCTAATTGGAATTGACTCAGGAATGGTTCCAATTAAGGAGAAGTCTAAAATATGGCAATTATTTTCTGGTGATTGGAGGCTAGATGGTTTGGACAGTCTACACAAAACTGTAGATATGCAAGGGATGATGGGTGAAGTAAAAAAAATTCTCAATGGTAATCAAGTAGGCAGGGTTGTTCTAAAACATAATTAACAAGGAGTGAAAAATTGAGAGCAGAGTTATTAAATGAAGAATTAATCATGTTCCAGGANTCAATGCGTGAGTTTTTAAAGCGTGAGGTTGTACCGAACCATGAACAATGGGAAAAAGATGGCCACGTGCCGAAAGATATTTGGTTAAAGGCCGGAGAAAATAATTTTTTAGGAATCGATGTTCCTGAAAAGTACGGCGGAAGNGGTATAGAAGATTTTAGATATAANAGCGTAGTAATTGAAGAAGTCTGGNGGGCAGGTACTACCTGNTTAACCTTTAGCGTGACTAACGATCTAGTAATTCCTTATTTACTGAGATATGCAAATGAGGAGCAGAAAGANAGATGGTTTCCAAAGCTTTGTTCGGGCGAGACAATTTCAGCATTAGGAATGACAGAACCGAGTGCAGGAAGTGANTTTGCTGCGATTCGCACTANAGCAAAACTTGATGGTAACCATTATATCGTAAACGGGCAGAAAACATTTATCACAAATGGTGTCACTAGTGACTTGGTAATTGTCGCATGCAAGACAAACCCAGNTGCTGGTCATAAAGGNATGAGCCTANTGGTCTTAGAGCGCGGAATGGAAGGCATAGAAAGAGGAAAAGAATTCAAGAAAATTGGGCTCAAAGGTCAAGACACAGCTGAATTATTTTTCACCNATGTAAAAGTACCAAAAGAAAATCTACTGGGACAGGAGAATCAAGGGTTTTATTATATGATGAACAACCTTCCTCAGGAAAGGATGTCAATAGCAGTTTCAGCACTGGCAGCGATTGAGACCGTTCTTGACTACACAATTGAATACTGCAAAGAGCGCAAAGCTTTTGGACGGCCGATAGGAAATTTTCAAAACTCAAGGTTCAAACTGGCAGAGATGAAGACCGAGGCTGAGATAGGAAGAATCTTTATTGACGATTGCATTAAAAAATTAAATGAGAAAAAACTTACTCCTGAACAGGGAGCGATGGCAAAATGGTGGGCATCTGACCTGCAGGTTCGAGTAGCGGACCAGTGTTTGCAGCTACATGGTGGCTATGGATATATCCTTGAGTATCCGATAGCAAGAGCCTTCACAGACGCGAGGATCCAACCAATCTGGGGTGGGACAAACGAGATAATGAAAGAAATTATAGGTCGTTCACTTGGATTATAAATATTTCTAACAGTTTAGGAGAATATTTTATGAAAAACGATGCATATATTTTTGACGCTTTACGTACCCCGAGAGGCAAAAAGAAAGATGGTTCTCTTCACGAGATGACACCAACAGACATCCTAGCAAAATTATTAAAATCTTTGCAGGATAAACATGATCTTGACACATCACAGGTTGATGATGTTATTATGGGCTGTGCTACCCCAGTTGGTGATCAGGGTGCTAACATTGCAAAGGCCTCGGTACAATATGCTGGTTGGGATGATGACGTTCCTGGTGTACAGGTAAACCGATTTTGTGCCTCAGGATTAGAGACTGTTAACATGGCTGCTATGAAGGTTAGATCAGGCTGGGAGGATCTCATTGTTGCTGGTGGANTTGAGTNCATGTCACGAGTCCCTATGGGCTCGGATGGTGGTTCTATGGCTTTTGAGCCAAAGGTNAATCTTAGAACACAGTTTGTACCTCAAGGAATTGGTGCAGATTTAATCGCAACATTGGGNGGCCATAGCCGCGAAGATGTTGATGCTTTTGCTCTCGAGTCGCAAAGACGTGCCTCTCATGCTTCAANNCAAGGATATTTCAAATCGATTGTCCCAGTTANNGATCAAAANGGATTAGATNTTCTTGCGAATGATGAACATATCAGGCCAAATACTACTATGGATGATCTGAGTGCTCTTAAGCCAGCGTTTGAAATGATTGGTAACCTCGGTTATGATGCTGTGGCACTCGGAAAGTATACGGAAGTTGAAGCGATCAACCATGTACACACCGCAGGAAATTCATCTGGTATTGTGGATGGTGCTGCAGCGGTTTTGATTGGTTCNGAGGCTAAGGGTAAAGATCTAAGACTGACTCCGCGTGCGAAGATTATATCTGCTGCTACAGTTTCTACGGATCCAACTATTATGCTTACAGGCCCTGGGCCTGCATCAAAAAAAGCACTAAAAAAAGCTGGAATGCAGATCGAGGANATTGATCTTATTGAGGCTAACGAAGCTTTTGCAGCTGTTATACTTCGTTTCATCGAAGATATGAGACTAGAGAACAATGAAAAAGTAAACGTGAATGGTGGCTCAATCGCGATGGGTCATCCGCTTGGTGCTACTGGCGCAATGCTTCTTGGAACCGTAATGGATGAGTTGGAGAGAAGAGATTTAAATACAGCACTTATTACTCTCTGCGTTGCGGGAGGTATGGGTATTGGTACTATTATAGAACGAGTTTAATAGGCGGAGTAACTATGGCTTTTACTTACGAGAAAGATGAACAAAATATTGTCACAGTGACAATGGACATGGANGGAAGATCTGCAAATGTATTAAATGAAGAATTTTCGCAGTTGTGGAGTGATACCATGGACAAATTAGAAAATGAAAAAGATTTAGCTGGTGTAATCCTTGCCTCAGCCAAGAAGACTTTTATAGCGGGTGGTGACCTGGAAATGCTTTTTAGACAGGATAATCCTCGGGAAACATTTGGACTGATTGAAGATGCGAAAGCTAGACTAAGGAGGATAGAGCTTTTAGGAAAACCCGTTGTGGCGGCAATCAATGGTGCCGCTCTGGGCGGTGGCCTCGAGATTGCTCTGTGTTGTAGCCACAGGATTGCATTTAATAGCCCAAAAACGAAGCTTGGTTTTCCGGAGGTTACTCTTGGTATACTACCTGGAGGTGGTGGAGTCGTGAGATTCTCCAGACTTCTTGGGCTTGAGGNCTCACTACCNTACTTAATGGAAGGAAAACAGGTTAGGCCTGATGCCGCAAAAGAGGCAGGTATGATTGATGATATTGCCTCAGATCATATGGAAATGTTTGCTAAGGCGAGGAAATATATTCTCGAAAACCCAGTAATGTGTCAGCCTTGGGATAAAAAAGGCTATAAGATGCCAGGAGGAACTGCCCATCATCCAAAAATTGCCCACAAGCTTGCGATCGCACCAGCGATACTGNGAAAGAAGACCATAGGAAACTATCCAGCGCCAGAAGCGATATTGTCTGCTGCGGTTGAGGGATCCCTAGTAGATTTTGAAACTGCAAGCAGGATTGAGTCGCGATATTTTGTTGAGCTTTTGACAGGAAAAGTAGCAAAAAATATGATTAATGCTTTCTGGTTTCAGTTAAATGAAATTAACTCTGGTGCCAGTAGACCAGATNATATTCCTAANACANAAGTNCNAAAACTCGGAGTTTTGGGNTCTGGCCTAATGGGACANGGTATTTCTTATGTAGCAGCACTAAGCGGGATCGAGGTTGTAATGACAGATTCAACAATAGAAAATGCTAAAAAAGGTTTGGGAAGAATAAAAACAATACTCGAAGGTGGAATAAAAAGAGGTCTAATATCAGATGGAAAAATGACGGAGGTATTAGACCTGATCACTGTTACAGACGACTACGATAAGCTAGAAGGATGTGACTTAATCATAGAAGCTGTTTTTGAAGATAGAGCGCTAAAGGGCAAGGTAACTGGAGTGGCTGAGAAGAGGATGGACTCTAGCGGTGTGTTTGCATCAAACACATCAACAATACCTATCACCAGTTTAGCAGAAAAATCTATCCGACCAGAAAAATTTATTGGGATTCACTTCTTTTCTCCTGTACACAAAATGAAACTAGTAGAAATAATTAGGGGAGAAAAAACCAGTCCTGANACTTTGGCAAAGGCTTTTGACTTTGTTTTAAAGATAAGGAAGATACCAATTGTGGTTAATGATAGCCGTGGATTTTACACTACACGAGTTTTTGAAAGGTACACGCTTGAGGGGATGGCACTTCTGGCAGAGGGTAACTCAGCCGAGTCAATAGAGTCTGCAGGTCAAAAAGCAGGACTGCCGGTTGGTCCACTAGCGGTGATTGATGAGATTAACATTGGTCTTGCTGGTCATATTAGAGAGCAAACTAGAGGAGATCTTACTAAAAAAGGAGAAAAATGGCTTGAGGGGCCGTGGGACAAGGTGATTGATATCATGATAGATGAAGTAAAAAGACTCGGCAGGGCAAATGGTGGTGGTTTCTATGAGTACCCAGAAAATGGTAAAAAATATTTATGGTCTGATTTAAAAAAATATTTTCCCATTGGCGATAGTTCCTTAGAACAAGAAGAGATGATTGATCGTTTCCTTTTTGCGCAGTCGGTTGAAACAATTAGGTGCTATGAAGAGGGTGTCTTAACATCTGTCGCTGATGCTAACATTGGGAGTATTTTTGGCTGGGGTTTTGCTCCTTTTAAAGGTGGTACTCTGCAGTTTGTTAATGACTATGGTGTTAAAGATTTCTTGGAGCGGACAAAAGAGTTGGCAAGGCTCTATGGAGATCGTTTTCTGCCTCCACAGTTGTTGGTTGATATGGCAGACCAAGGAAAAATTTTTAACTAATGAATAGGTTTTGATCATTTACAATATTTTTTGGTTTTAGTATGCTAGATCTAAGTCTAATTGGTAAAAAATATTCTCCTGTAATTTTTACTGTAACTGACCAAAGGCTAAAGTTTTTTTCCAAGGCGACTGCTCAAACAGATCCTATTTATTTTGATCATGAAAACGCTGTTAAACAGGGCTACAAAGGTATTGTTTGTCCTCCAACTTTGTTAATTGTTGTTGGAATGGAGCATGCGTCTCCTTATCAGTATATTGAAGATCTAGACATTAAGATTGAACGTATTCTGCATGCGGAACAAGAATTTAGCTATGAAGAAATGGTTTTTGAGGGAGACACATTAACAATGGAGACTGAGATTATTGATATGTATGATAAAAAAGATGGACTGTTGCAGTTTTGTGTTTTGGAATCAAGATTTATTAATCAGAATAGTACACATGTTGGAACCTTAAAATACACGGTAGTCGTGAGGTAAAAACTTTATGAATTTTAATTTAGATAATGCTTCTGTTGGAGACAAGATTCCAGACCTAGTGATCGAGCCAATAACAAGGTCTACGCTAGCACTATATGCTGGCGCTTCCGGTGATCATAATCCCATACACATTGACCTTGATTTTGCAAAAGAGGCAGGGATGAAAGATGTTTTTGCGCATGGAATGCTTATTATGGCCTATTTAGGAAGGGCTGTTACTAATATTGTTCCGCAATCAAATCTGAAAAATTTTAATGTTCGTTTTTCCTCAATAACAAATATTGGTGACATCTTAACTTGTAGTGGAGAAGTAACCAAAATTGACAAAAATAATTCCAAGAAAACCATCGTATTAGACCTAATTGTATCGGATGAATTTGGAGACATAAAAATCTCTGGAGCGGCAACCATTGAAAAATAGTCTGTAGTTATAACATGTCTAGGACAATACAAACGAAGTTTACCGATCACGCAGGCGTGCAGTATCCCATTATTTGTGGGGCAATGTATCCGTGTTCTAATCCTGAGCTGGTGTCTGCTGCATCAAATGGTGGCGGTCTTGCGATCATGCAACCGGTATCACTTACCTACGCGCATGGCTGGGATTTGAGAGAGGGAATAAAATATATAAAATCAATGACCGATAAACCATTTGGCTTTAATGCGCTTATTGAAAAAACAAATAATAAATATATTGAGCGTATGTCTGTTTGGATTGATATAGCATTGGAAGAAGGACTAAGGTTTTTTGTAACCTCGCTTGGTAAACCAGACTGGGTGTGTGAGAAGGTGCATGCTGTTGGAGGCGTAGTATATCATGATGTAACCAATCGCCACTGGGCCAAGAAAGGAAAGGACAATGGAGTTGACGGTTTAATTTGTGTAAACAACAGAGCCGGCGGACATCTTGGTGATCTCTCAAAAGAACAAATGATCGAAGAACTTCATGATATGGATCTGCCCCTGATCTGCGCTGGTGGTGTTGGTGGCGAGGATGAGCTAAGTGACGCTCTTCGTCTTGGATATGATGGAGTACAAATGGGGACGAGATTTATTGCCACAGATGAGTGTAACACCTCTGATAACTATAAACGAGCAATCATAGAGGCCAAAGAAGAGGATATATCTTGGACAAAAAGAATCAGCGGGGTGCCAATTTCTGTAATAAAAACGAAAAATTTCCGTCAGGAAAATTCATGGTTAGTCCGTAAACTATTATCAGGAAAGTTCAAACATTTAGCAAGAACCTTTATCAGTATAATTTCCTATTGGAGGCTGAAGTCAATTAAGCAAAGCGATGAAAAAAATGGGTCACCAAAAAGTACAGAACTGTATAGTGCCGGGAAAAGTGTTGGAACAATAGATAATACTGTGTCTGCAACGGTAATTATGAGAGAGCTTGGCGAGTCAATAAATGGGGTAAAAACTAGTGGATAAAAAAGTTAGAATAGGCTGCGCTTCTGCATTTTGGGGTGATACGGATACTGCTGCACCTCAGTTGGTCCATCATGGAGAGATAGATTATTTAGTTTTTGATTATTTAGCAGAAGTAACAATGTCTATTCTAGCGGGTGCAAAACAAAAAAATGAAAACTTTGGTTATGCCACTGATTTTATNAAGCATGTTGGCCCATTACTCGGTTCTATTAAAGAGAAAAATATTAAGGTAATTAGCAATGCAGGAGGAATTAATCTTGATGCCTGCAGGGATGCACTTCTAGAAAAAGCAAAAGAACAGAATATAGATTTCAAAATCGCGATCATTGAGGGCGATAATATTATTCACAAGCAAAAAGATCTAAGGTCCATTCCTATTAAAGAAATTGAGACCGGTGATATGCTTCCAGAAAGTATTCTCAGTGTTAACGCCTACCTAGGTGCTNCAGGAATTAAAAAGGCTCTTGAGCTAGGTGCTGATATTGTTATCACAGGAAGATGTGTTGACAGTGCCGTAGTACTTGGCCCACTTATGTATGAGTTTGNTTGGAAAGATTCAGATTATGATTTATTGGCCAGTGGAAGCCTAGCCGGCCATATTATTGAGTGTGGTGCACAGTGTACAGGAGGTAATTTTACAGANTGGGAACTAATAAATAGTTTTGAGAATATGGGATTTCCAATTGTTGAGGTATCCTCAAACGGAGATTTTATCGTTAATAAACCTGAGGGTACGGATGGGCTTATTAATCGAGGTACGGTTGCTGAACAGTTCTTGTATGAGATTGGAGATCCAGGAGCGTATTTATTACCGGATGTGGTCTGCGATTTTACCCGTGTGACAATTGAAGACAGGGGAAAAGATTGTGTCTTTGTTAGTGGGGCAAAAGGATTTTCACCTACTAATACGTATAAGGTGTCAGCTACTTATACTGATGGCTATAAAATTGTTGCTACTATTGTAATCGGAGGTCCAAAAGCAGTCAAAAAAGCTAATGTTATTGGAGAGGCAATTTTAGAAAAGACACGTTTAATCTTTAATGAAAAAGGCTTCTCAGACTATACCGAAACAAATATTGGAGTTTTAGGATCTGAAGCTATTTATGGTAGAGATTCAGAAAATTNTATAGACACTAGAGAGGTTGTGCTTAGACTAGTAGCTACTCATCAAAATAAATCTGCATTGGTTGTTTTATCAAGAGAGATAGCTCAGGCGGCGACAGGAATGGCTCCCGGTGTAATGAATTATTTAGGAGGTCGTCCTTCCATCTCTTCTTCAGTAAAATTATTTTCCTTTTTATTATCAAAAGACTACTTTGATGTTAGTGTTAACCTCGATGAAAATAAAATCTCAGTTCAAATTATTGATGATAACCAAGATCGATCATATGAAGGAGCAGAGCATGCTGTATTAGGACAAAGTTTACCTGAAAGAGCAGATAAAGAAACTAGATTAATGAATCTCGCATACGTCAGAAGTGGTGACAANGGTAATCATGCGAATATTGGTGTTATAGCAAGGAATCCTGATTTTTTACCATATATTCGACATNGTCTAACAATAGAACGTTTAAAAAATCATTTTTCACATGTGTTGAATGGTCCCATACATTGCTGGGAAGNACCAGGGATATATGGACTTAATTTTTTACTTGAAAATAGTTTAGGTGGTGGAGGTATGGCNAGTCTAAATATTGACCCGCAGGGGAAGGCATATGCCCAACAGATTGTAGACCTTAAGATCTCAGTTCCAGATTTTATTTATGATAAAGTACACAAAAAATAAAGTTCAATTAAAAATAATAAGGTAGATATTATGGCAATCTATAAAAGTACAATAAATATCGACACTGAAAATTTTGAAAAAAATAAAAGTGAAATGATTTCACTTGTAAATAAAATGCATGATATAAAAAATCGAGCAGAAAAAATATCAGAACGTAGAAGACCTAGGTTTATTGAAAGAGGACAGTTGACTCCTAGAGAAAGATTATTTGCCTTGTTAGATCCGGAAATGCCATTTGTTGAACTTTACAATATGATTAGCTACCTGGTTGATGATGAAAATCATGGTACAAGTATCCCTGGAGGTAGTATTATTGCTGGTATTGGATTTGTATGCGGTGTACGTTGTTTGGTATTCGTTGATGATAGCGGCATAAATGCTGGAGCCTTGACAGCAAAGTCTATTGATAAGGCATTAGGATGTTTAGATATATCTATGAAACAAAAACTTCCTTTTATACATCTTGTTGAAAGTGCTGGAATAAATTTAATGAACTACACGGTTGAATTCTGGGCGAGAACCGGCGGAATGTTTAATGGCTTAGCTAAACTGAGCGCTGCTGGTATTCCAACAATCGCAGTATTGCATGGTCTATCTACCGCTGGTGGCGCATATCAACCAGGAATGAGTGATTATGTAGTTGGTGTAAAGAAAAATGGAATGGCAGCACTTGCAGGACCTGCTTTATTGAAGGCAGCCACAGGACAGATAGCTGATAATGAGGAACTNGGTGGTAGTGAGATGCATGCTCGTGTTACTGGTTTGGTGGAATACCTTGCTGATGATGATAGCCAAGCCATAGAGATAACNAGGGATATTGTTGAAAAACTTGATTGGAATTCAAAGTGCGAGAAACGAAGAGATGTATCATTTAGTAAACCAATCTATGATGCAAGTGAGATAGCTGGAGTTGTTCCTGTAAATTATAGAATGCCTTACGAGGTTAGGGAAGTTATTGCCAGAATTGTTGATGGATCNGATTTTATTGATTTTAAGCCANTGTATGGAGTTTCAACTGTGTGTATTCAGGCAAAAATATATGGTNATTCTTGCGGAATTATCGGAAATAATGGTCCGATTGATCCAAATGGAGCGACAAAAGCTGCTCAGTTTATTCAGCTTTGTGGACAGTCAAAAATTCCTCTTATATTTTTCAGTAATACAACTGGTTTTATGGTTGGGAAACAATACGAGCAATTAGGAATGATCAAACATGGTTCCAAGATGATACAAGCGGTCTCAAACGTTGATGTTCCCAAAATCACTTTCTACATTGGTGCAAGTTTTGGTGCTGGAAACTATGCAATGTGCGGATACGCGTATGAGCCTGATTTCCTTTTTTCCTGGCCAAATTCAGTAACCGGTGTAATGGGTGGTGAGCAGGCAGCAAAGACAATGGAGCAGGTAATGGTTGCCTCTGCAAATAGAAAAGGCATTAAATCAGATGAAGTAAAAATGAAAAAGCAGGTCAAAGAGATTACTGAATACTATAACTCNCAGTCGGATGCTTTTTGTACATCTGGAAGAGGACTTGATAACGGAATTATTGATCCTAGGGACACCAGAAAAATTTTAGAATTTATATTGCAAACTTGTTGGGAAAAAAGTCACCGTAAGCTATCGCCAAATACTTTTGGTATCGCTAGGATGTAATAATCAATAGTATCTAAAAACTATATAATATAGATGAAACAATTTCCAAATACAGAAAATTTAATACTAGAGTATACTGATGGTTGGTTAGACATCTGGTTCAATCGCATTGAGAATCGAAACGCATTAACAGATAGCCTGATCGCTGATCTTTTTAGTGTATTTAGTTGTGTCCATAATGACAGAGAAGTTCGGGGTATAACTCTACGAGGTAAAGGAGGCGTATTCTGTGCTGGCGGTGACTTAAAAGGAATGAAAAGAATATCTGAGGCGGGATCTGATGCAAAAGATCTATCACTTGAAATGAGTATGGTTTTTGGTAACCTGTTTAAGGTAATCAACCAGGCACCACAGATCATAGTTTCTGTTACTGAGGGATTCACTCTTGCTGGGGGATTTGGTGTCGCCTGCTCATCGGACCTTATTGTTACCATGTCTGATACAAAATTTGCACTTACTGAAACAAGAATAGGTCTTACTCCTTCACAAATATCTCCATATGTGATAAACCGTTTGGGCTATGCAACTGCCCGGAAAATGATGTTGCTTGGTGCCAGCATTAATGGCAAAGAGGCAATGGCAATAGGAATAGCAGACTATCTCGCTAGTGATGCTGATAATTTGGAAGAAATCTTAGATGATATTAAGTCACAGGTTTTCAAATGTTCNCCCAATGCAATAGCGATTACAAAACAGGTTCTAACGATTAATGAATATTTAGACCCAGAAAAGGCTGCGGATTTATTTTCTGATTGTATAGTTAGCGATGAGGGCAAGGAGGGGTTTAATTCTTTTTTCGAAAAACGAAATCCTTATTGGGTACCTGATAAACAAAAGAAAAAATAATATTGAGGAACTAAAAATGCATTTTAATGATGAGCAGAAAGCACTTTACAAAACAGTTAAAGAGTTTGCAGAAAATGAAATCCGACCTTTCGCAGATGAATGGGAGAAGGATGGTTTATTTCCTGCACACGAACTTTTCAAAAAAATGGGAGATCTTGATCTATTGGGGATAACTAAGGCCGAAGAATATGGTGGGATGGGACTTGATTATACCTATGGGATTGTTTTTGCTGAAGCTATAGGATATGCGGATGACAATGGCGTCGTTACTGGTATAGGTGTACAAACAGATATGGCAACGCCCGCATTGCATAAGTACGGAGATGAAGAACTAAAAAAAGAGTTTCTAGTCCCGGCCATTAAAGGTGACGCAGTTACTTCAGTNGCTGTCAGTGAATCCGGAGGAGGGTCNGATGTCTCAGCCTTAAAGACNAGCGCAAAAAAAGAGGGCGATGATTATATTATTAATGGNCAAAAAATGTGGATCACCAATGCTACTCAGGCAGATTATTTTTGTACTCTGGTAAACACGAGTGATGATAAGCCTCATATAAACAAGTCACTTATTATTATTCCCTCAGACACAAAAGGAGTTAGCATAGGTGATAAAATAGATAAGCTTGGTCTAAGGACATCAGACACTGCGCCTGTTTATTTTGATAACGTTTGTGTACCTCAACGATTCAGAATTGGAAAAGAGGGTGAGGGTTTTAAAATGCAAATGGAGCAATTTCAAGAAGAGAGATTATTTATTTCNGCAAGTATTTTGGTTGCGATGGATAATTGTATTGATAAAACCATTGAGTATTGTGTGGACCGCAAAGCTTTTGGTAAACGTATCATTGATAACCAGGCAATACAGTTTCGTCTATCTGAATTNAAAACGGAGGTTGAAGCTGTTCGTTCTTTAGTCTATAGAGCCTGTCAAAATTATGTAAGTGGCGAAGATGTAACTCTTCTAGCNTCAATGGCAAAACTTAAAAGTAGTAGGCTAGTAAGAGAGGTAGCCGATACTTGTGTGCAGTTCTACGGTGGAATGGGATTTACCTGGGAAAATCAAGCATCAAAGCTNTATAGAGATGGAAGAATGAATTCGATAGGAGGNGGTACAGATGAGATAATGCTGAAAATTATTTCAAAGTATCTAAATATGGTANGACAATAAAGCTATACTTTAATTAATTCAGCTTGGCAATGATAATAATATATTATGGTAGAAATACGATATTNTTCTTNGNTAAAAAAACACAATGCCATGNACTGGCTAGTGGGAGTAATCATATTTCTAGATTATAGATTTTGAAATAGCCAACTATCTATTCTGATCGAACAGCCGTAGAGATTTTCCTTCTGAGATATTTTCCCATAAAAAGGTCAATAAAGGGGATAAGCCTGAGTTTCCATGGAATGTAGACTGTTTTTTTATTATCTATAATAGCCTGGATAATTCTGTCGGTACAATCCTCCAGGTTAGTGGAGTCTTTGCTGTGTTTTCTTTTCGTTTCCCCCATTTTTTTACCATCTGGTCCAAATGCATTTGATCGCATGTTGGTTCCTCTTATCCAACCCAAAAAAGCCTCTAAGAATTTTACTTTCCCATTAAGCTCCATATCTAGGGTATCCAGAAAACCATGAATCGCGTGCTTCGAGGCTGCATATCCAGAGTGATTGGTAAAGCCAACTATAGCCTGTGCAGTTGAGCAGGTCACGATCATTCCNTTNGATGAGATCAGATGTGGTAGAGCAGCGTGTATACAGTGTACNGCACCAGTGTAGTTCGTATCCATCAGATCTTTAAAGAAAGAGATATCTGATATATCTTCAAAAGGGGTCCACATACTTACACCTGCTCCTAGAAGTAACAGGTCAATCTTGCCATAGTGTTCTATTGTTTCATCAATCAGATTTTTACATTCAATGCTCTTAGTTATATCTGTTTTTATGCCAAAAGATTTTCCTCCGGTTTGTTCAATCTTATTTGTGATTGACTCAAGCTTAGAGTTTCTTCTAGCAGCAAGAACGACCGATACTCCTTTCGATGCTAGTTTGATTGAAAGAGATTTACCTATGCCTGATGATGCTCCGGTTATGACACAGACTTTTCCTGATAGATTCATCGGATAGACTTATNAGTCAGAAACTATATTATTATTAATACCAAAAATATTATTTGGGTCTTGAGATTTTTTAATACTTTNTATCATCTGTATGCTACCATCAGAGATCGTATCAGGCATAAAATCTTTTCTTAATTTTCCTACTCCATGATGGTGAGAGATAGAGCCTCCATTTTTTATAAAACATTCTCGAAGTGCGTGTTCAATTTTACTAAATACTTCTTCAGGGTTATCGATACCTCTTACATTTATGGCAACCGTATTATACATACATATTCCAGAGTGATATACTTTCGAAACTCTTGAACAGAAAAATGGTTTTCCAGGTAGATTATATTTTTTATGTAGATCAACTAGAAGTTTATTTGCTTCATCTTTGACCTGATTGATGTTTGACCATGGTACAGCTGTTTCTAGGGTTTCACCAAGTATACCTTGTGGCACAAAAAATTCCCGAATATAGGCAATCACCATCGTGATATTATAACCAACTTTACCCTCTTTCCCGCCACCAATAAGACCACCATATTTTTTAGACAGNCTTTTTATATTTTTTCTTTGGTATTTTACTTCTGAGGTAGAACCCTCTAGCTTAAAAACAGCTGCCACAAATTTATCGGGATCAAAACCTTTTAACTTGAACACGAATTTTTGTACTTTGCTCATGACCTTGGCAAAGTTATCTTTTTCTGGCTTGAGCGCACTACCAAACTGAAAATGTAGGCTGTCAAGCATTCTAGAGCTGGCNGGAACAGAGCTTGAGTGAGCAATCTCAAACATGAAATTTATTCCAGTGTCCCAGTCTTTNAGTACCACTGACTCATAATCTGAACACTCTGGGAGCTTGTGCATCCTGAGTGTAGCTTTTGTAATGATTCCTATATTNCCTTCAGATCCAAATAATAGATTTTGTGTTTTAATACCTATTGAGGATCTAACAAGTGGTTCAATCTGATTGATAGAGCCACTTGGGGTGACCATTGTTACATTCTGAACAATGTCTTCAATATTTCCATAACGATTCTTTTTCATTCCGGCGGCATTTGTAGATATCCATCCACCTAGTGTAGACAGCTCAATGCTGTCAGGCTCATGCCCTACCGTGTAGCCTTCCTTTTGAAGATTTTCTTCTAATAGTTTACCAGTAATACCTGCCTGAACNGTGACCAATAAATTATCTTTGTCTAAAGATTCAACCTTATTCATCCTTCTAGTGTCAACAGAAACGATCATTCTATCTTCTTGATCTGGAAGCTTTAGCGCGTTTGTGACATTAGTGCCTCCNCCATATGGGACTAGACAAATGTTATGCTTTTTGGCCAGATCAATTAATTTTTTTACGTCATCCTCAGACTCAATATAAAAGACGAGGTCCGATAACTTTTGTAGTTTATTGTACAAGACTTTAAATACCTCATCCGGGCCATTTTGACCATGGCTATGAAGTATCCGCTCGCTATCTTCAANTGTATACTGGTCACTGCTGAAGCTAGATTTAATTTCATCCATAAAAGCTTGATTAATATTTTTATCGGNAACCTGCTTCTTTTTTATTTCATGAAAGTATGGTTTTGTTTTTATTTCAATATCCAATATTCCTTCAACAAAGGGNACCAAATAGGGCAAGTTTTCCCCTGAAACGCCTTTGTATCTGTCCCCAGTAAAGGTTACAGATCCATCATCATTTATAATGAACTGAGAGTCTTTGAAGCCCCATTTATGACCCCATAATGAATCATTCACTCCAAAAAACTTATTGTNTTTATTATNACCCATTTAAATCTTTTATTTTCTTTTTTATTCTATTTTCAAGTTCTGTTGTCATTTGCTCTGCGGCACCAAAGAGATCTTTTTTATCTTCACTATCATTATTGATAAATGATTCCGGATACAGAGCCTCTAGAATGTAAACATGAATTTTACCAGGTCTAAAAAAAATCTTTCCTTTAGGCCAAGACTTCCCGGAGCCGGTGATTACCGCAGGGAGTATTGGTTTATTAAGACCAATCGCTAGTCTGGCTGGACCTTTTCTAAATCTTGTCATGACATTTGGTTCACCTCTGCTCCCTTCAGGAAAAATGATGATGCAACGTTTACCAACGCTCATAAAACCATTTGAGAGTTTTAGAGTCTCTTCAAACGTNATATCTTTACCAGAGTCTGATTTGCGTCCAAGCGGTATCAGGTTCATCACTGGTTTCATTATATTTCTTCTTAGCCAACTATCAAACCAATAGTCTTTCGCGGCCAGCATACCAATATTATTGAAATTTTTATCTGCAGATAAGGATAGAGCAATAACGTCTAAGTGAGCATTATGATTGCTGCAAAAAATAAACGACTCATCTGGTATATTTTCCTTCCCTGAAACCCTTAAGGGTGTGTACCACATAAAAATAAATTTGGCCCAGTTATATAATAACGTTTTTCCGATACGGTGATAGAAAGGTTGACGCTTTAATAAATGAGAATACTTGGGATTATCAAGTACGTTCATACGGTGGTTGTTTTATTTTCTACCGTATTTCATATGGGCACTGGTCCATGTGTGNGACATGATNGCTGAGCCTAAGGAAATTTCAAGCCCNAGCGCTGCAGCGGCAATAATNTCCGCTAGTTTTCTGGATGTGTGTTNCCCATTATCACAGCCTAATAGTTGTAAGTTTTGTTGTTGCTGATTTAANCTGGTTCCGCCTCCTACTGTGCCAACGGTAAGTGATGGAAGAGTTAGGCGCCATGTAATACCATCATCAACTTTTTCTATGGTAAAGTGTCCAATCGAGTTTTCTGCGACACAGGCTGTATCCTGGCCAGTTGCTAAGTAAATAGCAGTTAATGCATTAGAAACATGTATAGCGTTGCCATGGGTTCCTGCCATCGCAGATACTATAGGGAAATAAGTCCAGTTTTTGATTATAAAGTCTGGGTCAACGTTTAACACTCTTGTCATGACTGATTTATTTACATGTGTCTCTGCTATAACCCCATGTCCTCTTCCCAATATTAAATTCCGGTATGATGCTTTTTTGTCACTGGCTAAATTTGAGTCAAGGAAAAAATCATGTCCTGTTTGCTGTTTAATATAGTCACAGGCAACATTGGTAGCTAGAGTCACCATATTCTGTCCTGCTGCATTTCCAGTGTCCAAGATAAAATCAAGAAGCACATAATTCTGAATAGCATGCTGGTCTATCCTTAGAATTTTTCCGTGTTTTGTAGTCGACTGAGCAGCCTTAATAATTTCTTCAGTATTTTTATTTATCCAGGTCTGAAACTCATCGCTTTTATTTAAATCATCAAATATAAAAATTGGTGATCTGGANAACTCCTGTCTGAAGTGTTTGACCTTTATTCCACCACATAAAGAGGAGGCATAGAGTCCTCTATTCATTGAAGCGGCTAGGGTTCCTTCTATGGTGCATAGAGGGATGGAGAATTTTCCATTGGCATATTTACCATTAATCATCGCAGGTCCTACAATCGCCATAGGAATTTTCATGTATCCTACATGATTTTCGATAATCCCTTTTAGTTCTTCAGGGTCATTACCGGGAAGGTCTTGAAGATCAAATCCTTGCTCACTTTTTAGCCATTCGACACGCCTCTGTGAATCTTCAGCAGTGTACCCTCTAGGTATCCTGTTTCTTTTACCGTTATTATTTTCGCTCATTCTATTTTTTCAATAAATGGGCAGGTAGTTTTCAGGACCCTTCTTTGTTTATAGAACGGTGGTGGCCTCCCGCTTTCAGCAAACTTCCTTGATCCAATTTATATTAAACGGAAAGGCCTGTTTTTTGAAAACGGAGTACAGCCTCCTTTAGATATTATTTGTAGATCCTGGAATAACAGAACCTGCCCAATTATTTTTTATTTAATTGTCCCGGAACTTATTCCTCTTATTTATTACTAAAAACCATTATTTATTATATGATTTTAATTGGTTTTCACTGCTTGCAACGGACACTGCCACGGCTGCGTCTCCGGTAACATTAACCGTTGTCCTGACCATATCTAGTATNCTGTCCACGCCAAGAATCAGTGCGATACCAGCACTTGGAACACCGACAGACTCCAGTATAATAATCAGCATAATTATTCCTGCTGCTGGCACAGCGGCCGTTCCGATTGAGGCTAAAACCGTAGTCAAAACAATTGTAAGCTGGTCTCCAATGGTTAGGTCCATGCCCAAAGCCTGAGATATAAACACAGCTGCTACTGCCTGGTACTGTGCGGTGCCATCCATATTAATTGTCGCACCAAGCGGAAGAACGAACGATGAAATTTCTTCAGAAACTCCAAGCTCATCCTCACAGCATTCCATGGTAATAGGCAATGTTGCTCCGCTTGAGCTGGTTGAAAAACCAAGCAGCTGGGCAGGAGCTATACCCTTGAAAAAATATTGAAGAGGCATTTTTGTATAGTATTTGAGGAGAAACACATAGCTGATACACACATGGATTATCAAACCCAGAATCAGGGTAAACATATAAAATCCCAGGGCGCTCATTAGGTCGACAACCTGACTGATATTGTCACCAACTACCTTGTTAATTGTTTGCGCGATTAAAGCAAAAACTCCTATCGGAGCCATGAGCATTATCATGTCAATCACTTTAATCACGACATCGTTTAAACCCTCAAAAAATCCTAAGAAGATTTTTGATTTATCTTTGGGTATTTGAATCAAACCAATTCCAACGAGTATAGCAACAAACACAATCTGTAGCATGTTTCTGTTATTGGATGCTGATGAGATGACATTACTCGGGACCATGTCTACGAAAGGCTTCAGTGGTCCTCTGTCTTTTAGCTTTTGAGCGCTGGTTGTTTTTGTTTCCACATTTTTTTCATAGGTCGACTGAAGCTCTGTTTTCATTTCACTTGGTATTTGAGAACCAGGCTGAAAAAAGTTCACCAGGAAAAGACCAATGACCACGGAAACAATTGTCGTTGAAATATAGATGGTAATTGTTTTTCCACCGATCCTAGACAATTTTTTCGTGTCCGATAGAGACGCAACCCCTGTCACCAAAGAGGCAAAGACCAGAGGGACCGCTATTAGCTTTAGGAGGTTAATAAATATTGTACCAAACGGGGCTATCCAGTCTGTTGTGAATGACCCCCATCCGGCTGATGCGCTGAGTACGCCATAAACAAGCCCGGCGACAAGTCCGATAATAATTTTCCAATGTAGAGCAAGATTTTTCATAATCAGAGNCCCAATGTAAAACCAATTATGTTAANTTGGAAAAAATATAATTGNTTAATCTATTGTAGATATTTTATAGCAGTATTTAGGTCAGTGGTAGGCCTTTTGCATGCGAAGTTTTCGCAAACGTAGAAGGTAATCTTATCATCAATAGTATCGTGCATCGAGGTCCAGGGTGCGATTTTATCTAACTCAGCATTATTATTTAATTCTTTGAAAATAATAATGCTATGGGGGCTGTAGATATCCTGTATTTTTCTTACTAAGGTAATAGTNTCAGNGCTTTTCTCTTTGGCAACGACCACTATCTCTTTTGGATTTTCTTGTCCAAACATAAACGATGTCAGCATTGACGAGTGTGCAGATGGGACTCTGTTTATCCCCTCTGAGAAGGCGAGGAANGTATTTTGTGCAATATCTTCCCACTTCGTGTNGCCGGTGAANTTGCTGANCCTGGTACAGCTCATGGCCGCTACAGCATTGCCNGATGGTATCGCCCCATCGTAGCTATCTTTTGCTCTGACGATTAGTTTTTCACCATTTTCAGGTCCAATGAAAAAG
>PAVC01000023.1 GCA_002713885.1 Fidelibacterota bacterium | reverse complement strand
TGGAGGCCGTGTAACACGGCTACTAAGTGATGGTAGGTTTTATCCTTTTGTCCATTTTTTAGTTATTTCGTTATTATGTATTATTGCATATTCTATTTTTAGAAAACTTGATATTCATCCTTTGTTAGCAGGTGTAGTTATTATTCTTGAAATAGTAGTATATGTTGGTCTCGCTCTTGGATTATTTGCTAACGATATCTGGTGGATGCTAAAAACAGTGGTTGCGACTATACTTCCAGATTCAATCCATAACTTTTTCTATGATAGTCTTTTGGTAAGCCTTCCTGCACCTGGTAAAACTTATGTAATGCCAATAATCGCACCTCTTGCCGGCATCTTTCTTACTTACGGG
Organism: Fidelibacterota bacterium; assembly: GCA_002713885.1. Classification (GTDB taxonomy): domain Bacteria; phylum Fidelibacterota; class Marinisomatia; order Marinisomatales; family UBA1611; genus TMED80. The sequence continues at coordinate 28,102 of PAVC01000023.1, read as the reverse complement.
AGTAATGTTATTTTCCAGTTTTTACATGAGCAAAAAGATAAAAAATTTCTTAAAGAAACTTTTAGTACATATATTTCTCCAGACTTAATAGATAAAATGTATGAAGAAAAGCAAGCACCAAAGCTCGGAGGCGTTCAAGATTACCATACAGCTTTTTTTTCCGATATTCAAAATTTTTCAACTTTTTCGGAAAAATTAGAACCAGAAAAAATGGTCAGACTAATGAATGAATATTTAACGGTAATGACGGATGTGTTGCTCGAACATGAGGGAACTCTAGATAAATATATTGGGGATGCTATAGTTGCTTTTTATGGTGCTCCAGCACCGGTTCAAGACCAAGAAAAAAAAGCCTGTTCCACTGCACTGGTAATGCGGGATAGGTTAGATCAGCTTCGCAATAAATGGAAAGATGAAAATGATTGGCCTGAAATAGTATATAGTATGCAGCACAGAATTGGATTGAACTCTGGTGAAATGGTTACAGGTAATATGGGCTCACAGATGCGAATGAACTATACTATGATGGGTGACACAGTTAATCTAGCAGCGCGTTTAGAACCAGCTGCCAAACAGTACGGTGTTTATATAATTGTAGGTGAAAATATATATAAAGCAACAAATGATGACTATGTGTTTAGGTTTTTGGACTTTTTAGGTGTTAAAGGCAAAAACATTCCTGTTAGAACGTATGAGCTTATTGATATAAAAGATCAAATAAATAAAACATCATTAGAGTTAATTGAAACTTTTGAGAAAGGATTAGATTTTTATTTTAATCAAGACTGGGAAAATGCTTTAGAGCATTTTGAAAAATCAAAACTATTAGAGGACGACTTTACTGGTAGGAATACAAATCCGTCTCAAGTTTTTATAAAAAGATGCAATCATTTCTCAATGAATCCCCCTCCGGATGATTGGGATGGAGTCTGGAGGATGACTACCAAATAAGTATAATATTCTCCAATCATTTAGTATCGAGTGGTTTATAGTATATTAACGGTATTAGGATATAAATAATGAATTATCAGGTAAAAGGTCACATCCTATGGGTAGATGATGAGATACATCATTTAAAACCACATATCCTTTTTTTGGAGAGTAAAGGTTACCGGGTTAGTACCGCTACTAATGGTAATGATGCAGATGTATTAAATAAAAACAATAGGTATGATTTAATACTTCTAGATCAGACTATGCCAGGCATTGACGGTATGGAAACCCTTCAAAAAATCAAAATACAACGTATATCGATTCCAGTCATTATGATCACAAAGTCTGAGGATGAATGGTTGATGGATGAGGCAATCTCCCAACAGGTGAATCAATTTTTAATTAAACCGGTTAGTCCTAACCAGATTTATATCGCTTGCAAACAAATACTTGAAAAAAATAAAATTATTGATGACAGAACGACATCTGACTATTTGAAGGATTTTCAAAAAATTAATGATGACCTAGATAATATCATATCAACGGATGATTGGTGGGATTTATATATTAGGCTAGTTCAATGGCAATTAAANTTTGATGAGTATGGTGATAGTGGGCTANGNAATATACTCGGTGAGCAGATACAAAGTTGTAATAAATCTTTTTCTTATTTTATTGAGAATAATTACGAAGGCTTGACTCAAAAAACCAATGACTCATTACTCTCTCCAAGTATATTTCAAAATTATTTGTTACCCTTAATTAATAATAATCAAAANGTTTGCNTGATCGTTATTGATTGCATGAGATGTGATCAATTTCTTTCAGTGCTTCCTTATCTAGAATCTTTATTTAATATTGAATTATCATATCATATNTCATTACTTCCATCCGCAACCCCTTACTCTAGAAATGCAATTTTTTCAGGTTTATATCCTGATGAACTAATAGAAAAATATCCTAACCAGAAAGAACTATTTATGAATCATGCAGATGGATTAAATAAATATGAGCACAAATTTTTATTAGATCAGTTAGATAGNCACGATGTTTCTAATAAGCGTGTTCATTATCATAAAATCTGGGCCATTGAAGAAGGAAAAAAATTCAGAAAAAAAATAAACGATTATCTTGAAAAAGATGTGCTCGCTCTTGTAGTCAATTTTGTAGANATGCTAGCTCACGACAGCTCAAAAATGGATGTACTAAAAGAAATCGTCCCGGATGAATCAGGGTACAGGCTTACNGTTAAATCATGGATTAAGAATTCTTGGTTCAATGATGTAATAAAGATCTTGAGCCAGAGTGATTTTCATGTCGTAATCACCAGTGATCATGGAAGTATTAGAGTTAATAAAGACATTATGGTGTCAGCAGATCGGGATGCGTCTAGTGGGGTTCGCTATAAATACGGGAGGAACCTAAATACAAACAATAAAAATGCATTTGTGATAAATCAACCAGAAAGGTATAAACTGCCTGTTCTAGGTCCACAGTTCAATTATTTGATAGCGAAAAATGACGCTTATTTTTTATATCCTAATGATGCTAATAGGTATAAAAATAAACTACAAAATTCTTTTCAACATGGAGGCATTTCCATGGAAGAGTTATTGGTCCCAGTATTAGTTATGAAGGGATACTAATAGTGGAAATAATTTGTAATTCAGTACAAGAGACCAAAAAATTTGCTAGCAAAATATCCAAACAGATAAGACAAGGTCAAGTCATAGCATTAAATGGTGATCTAGGCTCTGGGAAAACGACATTTTCTCAAGGTTTTGCTAAAGGCTTAGGGGTTGACCAGCATGTCGGTTCACCAACTTTTAAACTAGTTAGTGAATATATTGGATTTAACTTAAAGTTATACCATGTTGATTGTTATAGGCTTAATAACATTGAAGAATTTTTAAATCTAGGTGGTGAGAATTTATTATTGCCTGATGAGGGAATTACATTGATCGAGTGGGCAAATATTATACAGGAATTACTTCCTCAAGATATTGTAGAAATTAAATTTACTAGGTTTAAAGATAATCCTGCTAAAAGGTTGTTACGTATTACTGGTATGAATNANTCTGATGAATAATAACAAAAATATTTTAGCAATTGAGACATCGTCTAATGTATGTGGAATNTCATATATTGAAAAAGGTTCATGCGTTGGATGTGTNGAGGAAGATATATCAAAAAAACATGCAGAGATTTTGCCAGAATNTTATCTTAATCTTCAAAAAAAAACNGNTTTTATTTTGGATAATATGGATGCTATTGCGGTTAGNATCGGTCCCGGTTCATTTACAGGNNTACGTATTGGGTTAAGCTTTGCGAAAGGNNTAGCATTTTCAAAAGATCTTCCTATTATTCCAATATCTACTATGATGTCTCTGGCTTNTACTTTGAAAGAAGANTTACCTNTAATAGGAATAATTCATTCTCATGCAAAACGTGTATTTTGTCAAAAGATTCGATGGNATCAGCGTATTCCCTATCCTGATGGTGATATTAGGGTAGCTGAATGGGAAGAACTATTAGAAGAAATTGATTATTCAAAAAAAACTTTTCAATTGAATTGTGATTCATTGNAAAAAGGGAGTTTNTTTATCAGTTCAAAATTATCTTCAACATCTGTTGGCTTACTTGCTGGTATTAATTTTGAGAAACTTGTTATAGATAAACCATTTGATTTAGTTCCTAATTATGTTTCACCTTTTATGGTAGGCAAAAAAAAATGAATATTAGGAAAGGTGTAATATGCGATTTAACATCAATTATAAATATTGAAAAAGCTGTATACAATAAACCATATTGGAATGTGGCGATGTTAAAAAAGCTGTTTATTGACAGTGTAATTGAAACAGTATGGGTAATTGAGAATCAGAAAAAAATAATTGGGTTTTTGATAGAACAGCGTTGTGATAATGAAATAAATCTGCTTAATGTAGCTATTGATAGACCGTTTCAAAATAAGGGGATAGGTAAAAAATTGATTAATCATTATTTGGATCTTATCTCCGGTAATTGCAGCGTATTCTTAGAAGTTAATAAGACTAATATTATAGCACGAAAAATTTATGCCGATCTTAATTTTAAAAATATTGGTATGAGGAAAAATTATTATAATGATGGCTGTGATGCACTTTTAATGAAATATACAAAATAAACTCAGAAGATATGGACTGGTTTAAACGTAAAGATAAAAAAATTAAAGAAAAGAATAAAAAGTCTATACCAGATGGACTATGGGAAAAGTGTCCATCGTGTGGTGAAATCTTATTTAAACCTGAACTCGATAAAAGCCTATCAGTTTGTCGTCATTGTAATTACCATTTTCGTATGAATTTTAGAAATTATATAGACTTAATAATTGACGATGGTACGTCAGAACGTCTTTTTACTNCATTAAAGTCNAGGAATTTTCTTGAATTTTCTGCTAGTANNGATTATGCTAAACAATTGAAAGATGCGTACAANAATTCAGGAAATACTGAATCAATAGAAATTTATTCTGGTAAGATTAAAGGNCAACCACTTATTATGGGCATTATGAACTTTGATTTTATTGGTGGAAGTATGGGCTCTGTAGTTGGAGAATCTGTATCTAGNTCAATTGTTCAGGCTAGAGANGAAAAAATACCTTTGGTTATAATCTGTAAATCNGGTGGNGCTAGGATGCAAGAGGGCGCAATCTCTCTAATGCAGTTGGCTAANACAAGCTCTCAGTTAGCAAAATTCTCAAATGATGGNGGNCTTTATATTGCAGTATTGACTGACCCAACAACCGGTGGTGTTACTGCAAGTTATGGTATGCTCGGAGATATAATCTTGGCTGAACCCGGTGCATTAATTGGTTTTGCTGGGCCAAGAGTGATTAAGCAAACTATNGGCCAAGATTTGCCTGAAGGTTTTCAACGTTCGGAGTTCTTGCTTGAAAAAGGATTTATCGATCAAATTGTTGCCAGAAAAGAAATGAAAGATAGACTCTATCAGATAATAGATATATTAAGTTGAAAATATTAGTTACGAATGATGATGGGATTTATTCATCGGGTATATATGCGCTATGGGATATCGCAAAAGAATTTGGTGATGTAACAGTAGTTGCACCTAATACGCAAAAGAGTGCGGTTGGGCACGGTATTACGATTTCTAACCCTATTTATGTNAGAGAGATACAGCGAGAAAATGGTTGCAAAGGCTTTGCTGTTTCGGGCACACCTGCTGATTGCGTCAAAATTGGAATTAAATCAATATTGACATCAAAACCAGACTTAATCTTATCCGGGATAAATATTGGATCTAATTTAGGTAATAATATTATTTACTCAGGTACTGTTGCTGCAGCAGTAGAAGGTGCAGCAGCAGGAATTCCNTCTGTAGCAATAAGTATTGACTCATANAGTCCAATCAGTTTTGAAACGTCAAANNTTGTAGTTTGTAAAGTAATAAAATTATTATTGAATAATACGCTGCCTANTGGGACATTATTAAATGTGAATGTGCCTGCTTGTGANTTGGAAGATTTAAAAGGTTATAAAATTACGATTCAAGGANATCAATATTTTAATGATAATTTTGATGAGCGNATTGACCCCAGAGACCGTAAATATTATTGGATGACCGGAGAAATGNTTGATAATGATAAAGGACTGGAGTATGATGGTTTTTCTGTAGCCAATGGCTATGCGAGTATTACACCTATAAACTTTGAAATGACTAATATGGATTATATAGATGAATTAAAAAGAGTAATTAAAAAATGACAAATTTAAAAAAAGGAAGTGTCTTAATCTTAGACTTTGGCTCTCAATATACTCAATTAATTGCTAGAAGAGTGAGAGAGAATAATGTTTTCTCTGAGATATTATCTCCAGACACATCATTAAAAACTATTGCATCAAAAAAACCTAAGGCAATTATTCTATCAGGAGGACCAGCCAGTGTATTTACGGATNAAACTCCTATTTTCGATGAAGATATATTAAATATTGATGTGCCAATTTTAGGAATCTGTTATGGACTTCATCTTCTTGTTCACAATAATGGTGGAATCGTAGAATCAACTGATGAGGGAGAGTACGGGTTTGCAACAATAAAAGTAAGTACAGATAAAGGGATCACAAAAAATATGTCTAGCTCATCGAAGGTATGGATGAGCCACATGGANCAGGTTACATTAATTCCAGAGGATTGGGAAATTATTGCTCATAGCTCAAACAATATTGTTGCGGCAATGGCCAACAGGGATCATACAAGGATTGCGACACAATTCCATCCTGAGGTCTCACACACAGAGGAAGGTAATATTCTATTAAAAAATTTCCTTTTTGATATCGCAGGCTGTGAAAGAAATTGGACCGCTGGNAATTTCATTGATGAACAGAAAGGTTTATTAAATCAAACTATCGGTGATGATAATATATTAGTTGGTGTTAGCGGGGGTGTTGATTCTACGGTAGTCGCTTACTTAATAAATAAAGCAGTAGGTGAAAAATGTTTTGCTGTTTTAATTGATCATGGTTTACTAAGAAAAAATGAGGCAAAAGATTGTGTAAAGTTATTAAAAGAAGGACTTGGAATAAATATCCATCTTTATGATGAGTCAGAGATATTTTTTTCAAGGCTTAAAGGAATAAAAGATCCTGAGAAAAAAAGAAAAATTATTGGTGACCAATTCATTCAATCATTTGATCGGATAGCCACTGAGAGCGGACATTATAAATTTTTGGGTCAAGGAACATTATATCCAGATATTATCGAAAGCGGAGTGAGTACCGGTAAATCAGCTCATATTATTAAAAGCCATCATAATGTGGGTGGATTACCTGATGAATTGAATTTTATATTGATAGAGCCATTAAAAGATTTGTTTAAAGATGAGGTCAGAGAAGTAGGNCGTGAATTAAATATTCCAGATAAATTAATACAAAGGCACCCTTTTCCGGGCCCTGGCTTAGGTGTCAGGATTATTGGAGAGGTTACCAAAGAACGTGTTTCAATACTTCAGGATGCGGATGAGATTTATATAAATATACTTAAGGATGAAGGAGAATATCATAATATTTGGCAGGCATTTGCGGTATTAATCCCAGTAAAGACAGTTGGTGTAATGGGAGATCAAAGGACATATGAAGATCTTATTAGTCTTCGTGCTGTGACTAGTCTAGATGGTATGACAGCTGACTGGTATAGAATGCCAACGAAGGTATTATCAAAGATTTCAAATAAGATTGTAAACAATGTAAAAGGTGTTAATAGAGTNGTATATGATATAACCTCAAAACCACCTGGTACGATTGAGTGGGAATAAATCTCTAATTATTAATAGGCCTCACTTTTGTGGGGTTTTGTTTNTTATAGATTTATTTTTTGTAGATTCGAATATGAATGTATACGTTAGAAAAAATACTTCATATTACTATCCTATTATTTATGTAATTAAAATAATAGAGAAAAATCGTAATATAAAATTCACACTTATAGACAGTGTTGAAAATGCTAAAATAATTTGGGATGATAAAAACGATAATTCTGAAGTAATAGCGCTCGATTTTTATAATAGTCTAAGTAATAATCTAAGTGCATTGAACCACGAAAAATTATTTTCTTCCTCTCCAAAAATAACCTGCCAAAATAATAATNAGGATTTAATAGCTACCATTTTTTATTTGATTAATTNCTTGCAAGAAATCCAACCAAATGATGAAGATTTAGATGAATTAGGCAGGTATAAATATTCTGCATCATNTCAATCTAGGTTNAATATTATAAACGAGAACTTAGTTGAGAAATTGATAGATGAATTCTGTGNAAAGCATTCTATTAGTGGTAGAAAAAATGATAGTGTTTTTTTTGTTTCCCATGATATAGATAATATTTATGGTTCCNTATTAGAAGATGGTTTCTGGGCTCTTAAAAGGATGAAAATTGGAGCCATATTAAACCTTATCATTTTTGAGATNACTAAAAATCCACATTGGCGAAACATTGATAGAATAATAAAAATAAATAATACTCATGATATAAAGTCTACCTTTTTTTGGCTGGTAAATCATGGGATAAGCAAAAATGGTATTAATAATGCTGATTATAAATTAAACGAAGTACGGGACTTAATTGATAATATTGAAAAATCAAATAATGTAAATGGATTGCACAAATCATCTTATGAGATGAGCATAGATGAAGAACTAATAAAAGGNAACCTAAATACTAAATGTAATAGATATCATTATTTGAAATTTCTTCCTCATAAAGATTGGAAAAAAATCTCAAATTCATCNTTAAACTTTGATGCGAGTCTCGGTTTTTCTGAACAATGTGGTTTTAGAAATTCTTATGGAAAATCTTTTCAGCCTTTTGATATTAGTGAGAACAAACCTTATGATTTTATTGAGTCTCCATTACATTTTATGGATCGAACTTTTCACAAATACATGAAGACTCCAACGAATCAAATAGGAGATACAATTATTGACATGTTTGAAAAAAATGAAAAAAATTGTGATTTTTCTCTGCTCTGGCACAATAACTATTTTACTGATTATAAATACAATTCCTTCATAAAAGAGTATAAAAAGATTATTACTTTTATTTATGAATCTAAGATTCAATGTGTGAGTCCAAATGAATTGGTAGAAAAAAATTATCTAAAATGGTAGCATATAGGATTGGCAGAACATTTTATTCAAAAAAAACTAATTCAACGGAATGAAAAAATTCTGGATATTCTATTTATTAAATAAATTTTCATACAGACTAATAAAAATTGAATCTGTGTTCTTAATCTCTAAATAGGGTACTTGCCTGCCACCGAAACCTCTAAAAAATCTTTCTATGGACTGTATCATAGACCCTTCAAAATTAAATTGTTGTGTTACACTTGATGAAAATTTTATNGCTTCCCAAAGTAATAAAGGCATTGCTCCGGAGGTTCTAACTTCTTTAGGACTGCCTCCAGCAATATAGTAGGCACTTTTTTCATCCCATACTAAATAAATAGCGCCACAAATATCATCCTCTTTATTCTTAGCCAAAAATATTTTACCGCAATTTAATTCGTTACATGTAATGAAAATCCGCTCCAATGTNCGAAAATCAAATCCTGTTTTCTCTTGTCTGTCATANGTGCTTTTGATACAATATTTTAACGCATCAAAGTCTTCCTTTTGATTGATTACTATTGATTTAGTAGCCTTTCTAATCTCTTGGCGGATGTTAGATCTAAATTCTTTCCAAACCTTATCAATATCTTGTAAATCTTCTATTATGTACGTGTATCTTGTTGATTGACTATAGCCACTCCAATAAAATGGTAGCCAATTGCTCAATGATGGGTGTAATCTTTGTCTAAAATATGAATAACTAGGTATTTTTGAAATTAGTTCTAATGTTGTATTTGTATTTCTAGTAAGAATTTCAGCGTATTTACCTTCTNCTGAAGGGAATAATATTCCTAAAGATTGGGTAAAGGGGGGCATATTGCATTGTGTAATCCCAAAATTTTTAGATAATATTATAGGCATACAAATTTTAATAGAGTCTCCTGATTCTACAGTTAGATACTCCCATTTCCCAGGAGCCACTGCTTCAAGCCATTCAGGCGTTGTAAAAATTGTTCCCTGCGGAGAATCGGATATAAAATTATTTAATTTTTCAATTTTATTCATTTTTTTCCAGTTCGTCTTTTAAAAGATTGTAATCAGCATCTGACACTTTTTTACCTGTTGAATAATTTAATTTATGAGGGTAATTATTATTTGTCTCAACTCGTATGCCTTTTGTATTTAATTGACTATGAATAGATTTTAAAACCTGAGTAGTATCATTGCAAAGTTCTTTATAATCAACAAAAATAAATTTATTTCCCCCAATATTCTTTCTAGCCAAATTAATATTTGAAGTTACCCCTTTTATCTGACTAACAATTTGTTTGTAATATGGTATATCTGGATCAGTTTGCAAAGCTGATGCAATAACAGACCATGAATGATTTTTATTATTATATAATGCTATTCTTGCATTAAGAATGGACTGAGCGATATCTAGTTTATCTCGGTTTGAAACTATAAAAATTGAATTATCAAATATTTGACTCAAAGCATTTATTCTCATGGAGTTTACTACATTCTTAAATAGCATAGGTTTTTGGTGGATTTTTGTTAGTCCAGCAATTTCTAGTCTGAGTTTATTTTCAGTTAATAAGTGGTTATCTATTAATTCATGAGTATTAGAAAACCATCGATACCAAAATTTTCCAAATTCGTTTGGTCCGTATAGGTTGGATGATTTACCAAAATTGGAAGTTAATTCAATAGGACTATTTTGACTTGAAAATATATTATATAACCTAGTGGCTATTATAGGTATGTTATACCAGTCGGCAACGAAATTATTGGTATAGCCAAAATTAAAATACTTACATAATAGCTGATAAATGACCGTAGTTCCAGAACGCGGAGGGCCAATGATAAAAACTGGTGATAAAGAATTTAGATAATCCAAATCATTTACATTAAGCCATAGATTTTCTAGGGGATTTAGAAAAAAATTTAAGGGAGTCAATAATTTATTTTTTACTTTAGTTGAAAAGGATCTCTGTAGTAATTGCAAGCCAGTCTCGCTAAGTCAACTAATTTTATTAAAATGGAAATAACGCCATCTCAGATATGACAGTTTATTTTTTAAATGAAAATCTCTTTGTTCAAATACATTAAGCAATCTTTTTTCAGAATAATCTTTATAATTCAACTCCCAATGATGATGTGGATCTATTATTTTTGTTTTTGGCATTGCAATAGTAATGGATTTCCAAAAAGATTTTATCTTTAGTTCTAGACTAATCGGGGTTTTTTTAAAAATGGGAACGCTTATAAAAATATTTTTATTTATGTTTTTTTTTATATTGTCAATAATACTTCCCATTTCATCAAAATCCATATGCTCAAAAACTTCGAAAGCACAAAAATGGTCATAATTTTTATCTGGTTTAAAGTTAGTAGCATCTGATACGATGTCAGGAGATTTTTCCTTATCTATATCAACAGTCAGAACATCAACTTTCTTGGAACGTAAATAATTTGAAGTAAAACCAGAGCCAATACCAATTTCGACCAAAGAGTCTTTTTGCTCAATGTGACCTTCCATCAGTTTTATCTGATGCCAATATGACAACCAATGTTCTCTGGTTTCTAATTTATGAATCCAATTACTTGAATATTTCCTTGTGGTTTTCATTTCAGGTATTATCCTTTGATATTTTTGATAATAGTCTATATATAAAAAAGTGATATATCACATAATAAATTGTTGTTGATAACGTTATAGCCCAAAGTAAAGATGTCAGCGATTCATGAAAATAAAACATAACACCAAAACGAAGGAATAATGAAAATAATGTTAGATAGAATGCAATTTCCTGCTTATTTATAACTGTAAAAGTTGTTCCAACAGGCGATGTAATAAACTTGAAAAAAATACCAATAGCCATTATCTGCATGATCAAGCCTGAGTCTGTCCATTCTTTTCCAAAAATGATTTCGATAATGGATGGAGATAAAACGATTATTCCAATAAATGGTAATAAGCCTAGTACTATAAGTCGTTCAGTGGTTTTAATATATAAAGGCAAAACTTTTATCTTGTTTTCATTAAAAGTCTCAGATGCTTTTTGGAAATATACCTTATTTATAGCTGTGCCGATTAGAGTCATAGGAATAATCAATAAGCGATTTGCTAGCATATAATATCCTAATATTTCTGTAGAATAATATTTTGCTAAGAAAAATACTGGAAGTTCATTTGAGAGAGTATTTGCAAAAACCATGGGAGAGTTAAATAATGGGAATTTCTTAAACCTCACAGCAATTTTAATTATTGAAATGGTTAGTTTTGTTTTTATTATGATTATTGATTTTTTAATATATAATGCAGATGCAAATACGAGACCCGTTACAAAAGCAGAGAATAAGGATAAAATAGTGGGCTTTATCCAACCAAATATAATCATTAGCGATTGAGAAGACAGAACCTGATATAATCTCGCAAGTGAAAACTCGCTAAACATTTTTTTTCGAAGCAGACCGTATTTAATAATTTCAAATAAACCAAAAAAGAAGACTCCAAAAGGGATTAGCCAAGAAATTTCTGCTATACTTTCTGCATTTATTATTTTTAATAAATTATTCTCTGCAAAAAAAAGAATGATTCCTAAAAAAAGACAAAATATTAGTAAAACGAGAAAGCAAAGTTTAAAAACTTTTTCAGCAACGGTTTCATCTTTCGGTAAAACAATTGCCATCTCATATTTAAGACTAGCAACAACTCCAAATAATGTAATAATTGAAATCAAAAGTTGATACTTACCTAAATCAGAGGCTGAAAAAATTGTTGTAATAATCGGAAGAGTTATTGCAACAGTTATCCCTGAAAAAATTGTGCTTGTTGATAGTTTTAGTACATTAGATATGAATTCATTTTGAAAGATGTATTTATAAGTATTTTTCATTTATCGTGCTAATTGTAAACTGCTTGAAAAATTTTGTACACTACTTATTAATATAGATTAAATAATTGAAAAATATTTTTTAGTTAGTAAGGTTGTAATATTAATAAACAGGTTCATGATAAAATAGTTTCAAATAGATTATTACAATATACAATTTTATAATCTATATGAAAATGAGTAGACAAGCTATTGATTGTGATCGTATATGTTAATTTTGAGAAAGATGATGATCTTTAATAATTTAATTACTCTATTATTTTTCTCTATTTCATATCTTTATGGACAATGATTAGTATTTGAAAAGGTTATACTCGTTTAATAAATCTATAATCAAATAAATCTTAGGAATCTAGTTTTTAATAGGTTGATTTTTATAAATTCTAAAATGACTTCAAGAGAATTAGAAATAAATAAAATTATAGATAAACTGTGCGAAGGCAAGGAGGATGATTATAAAACTTTTATAAAAAGAATGATGCTGAGTATGATTGAAGGCGATAAATGGGAAAAATTATCTGACTTAAATGATTTAACAGAAAAAATTAAAAATCATAATGATTAATAGGCTTTTACTTATTATAACATAAATTTTCGTAAATTAATTGATAATGACTAAATCTATATTCTTTTTATTTATACTGTTAATCAACTACTCGTTCACACAATCGGGGAAAATAGTTCCATCAATAGTTGAGCATGATGGAATAGTATTTAAGTCTAATGAAGAAAGCCCCTACACTGGAAAAGTGTCAATATATTGGCAGAATGATCAAATAAAAGAGGAAGGCTTATATAGAAACGGAGTTAAAAGCGGGCTCTGGAAATATTGGCACGAAACCGGTAATCCTAATTCTAAGGGAATATTTAGAAATAATTTAAAAACCGGTGTTTGGTTAGAGTGGTATGAAAATGGAAACAAAAAAATACAAACGATATATAGGAATGGATTAATGAATGGTAAGGAAATAAATTGGTCTGTTGATGGTAATAAAACTAGCGAATACAGTTACCAGGGGGGGAAGAAAAATGGGTCGTTTAAGACCTGGTATAATAATGGTAGAAAAAAATCTGCAGGTAGTTTTATTAATGATAGTAAGGATGGGAAGATTGCTGAATGGTATGAAAATGGGGAGAAATATAGAGAGCAAAATTATAGTGATGGGGAAAAAGATGGTTTATTGTTTACCTGGCACGAGAGTGGATCGAAGAAAGAGCAAGAATATTATACGAGCGGGCTAGCGAATGGAGTTCATCAGCAATGGTATGAAAATGGACAAAAATTGATCGAAGGTCATTATATCAATGGGAAGTATGATGGTTTGTGGACACAGTGGTATGCAAATGGACAAGTATTTTTACAGGGTAAATATAATGAAGACATGTTAATAGGTGAATGGACTCAATGGTATAAAAATGGTAATAAATATTTCNCAGGAAATTATAATGATAGTAATCAAGAAGGTAACTGGATTTATTATTCACCTGATGACACCGATAGTTCGAGAATTTTCTATTTTGATGGTAAACCTAAAACTGGTAAAAAGATAGAATGGTATGATAATGGTAATAAAGAATCTGAAATAACTTATGTTAAAGGTAAGATAAAAGGNCCTGTAACATACTGGTACGACAACGGGAATAAAAAATTAGTTGAAAACTATTCGAACAATCAGCTTGATGGATCATCGATAAAATGGGATAGGGACGGTAGGAAGTATCTTAAACAAAAATATNCCAATGGTGATTTAAGAGAAGAGAAAAAATATTCTTATCATGGNCTTGGGCAGATTGAATCGACAACAGAATTTATATATAATAGTAATGATGAAATTACTAATGAGATNNTTACCAAATGGTCTACAAGTGGAAAACTACTATCTAAATTAAATAATGGTACTATTTGGAAAGGCGAGGTGACAAGCTGGTGGGATGATGAATCAACCAAGAAAAANGAGGTGGTAAAATACTTAAATGGTAAAAAACATGGTAAAGTCAAAATGTGGTATAAAAATAATAATTTGAAATATAAAGGCAATTATAAAGATGGTTTAATGGATGGTAAATGGACTTATTATTGGAATAATGGAAATATCAAAGCGGAAGGTTTATTTATTAATGGAGATAGTGGAAATAAAAATAATATAACAAAAATCCCAANAAATGGAAGAGATGGTAAATGGTCTAGTTGGCATAAGAAAGGTGGCAAATGGTCTGAAATTTTTTTTGTTAATGGCAAAAAACATGGTTCTCAGATAAATTGGTATGATAATGGGCAAAAAGAGCTGGAAGGTTACTATGAAGCTGATGCTACAGTAAAAACATGGTCATGGTGGTACGTTGATGGTAGCCCAATGCAAGAAGGTGAATATAATGAACAAGGAAAATTCGAAGGACTATATTTTATCAATCCACCAGTACCAGAGTTTACATATCCATAAAAATCAAATTAATCATAACATAATCCATGAAATTCTCATATTTATACTTACCGTTATTGATAATATGGGCCAAGCCACTACATGCAGATATTGATATAAATGAAATAAAAGATAACATGNATTACGAGATAGTTAATGCGAAAAAAAAATATCAATCAATTAAAAATAACTTCCGNTCTCCCTACATTAATAACATTAATAATTATTCCCTATATACAAACTATTTAGACTCTTTGAGAATTCTAGCAGAGAATCTGGAAATAAATAGACAAAAACTATTTATATCTATAAGAGATATAGATCTTTTAGATGACGATATCTATTTTATTAATNAACTAAATAATAGCTCAATTCTGCTATTTAACATAATCAATGNCTTTGGCAGGATATACCATACATACTTGATTCATATGATTAGTTCTGAATACTCATTAGAACAATATTCTCTTGATATGAAAAATTTGTTACGTTTAGAAAAAAAATATTCCCTATTTAAATGATAAATAAATACAATGGGTANGCCTTTACTTTGTTTAAAACTATATTGGAGCAGATCATGATTAAGAAAACATTGATCCTATTTTTTTTAATATTTTTTTGTAATTATAATATACTTGCTAGTGATACAAATATTAGTGAGCTGGAAAAAAGAGTAATATATCTTGAAAAACAAGTAAAAGAATTAAAGAGAAATTCTATCAATGATTCGTTAGAATCTAAGTGGTTGAACCTTAAGAGCGGTGTAAACAAAATTAATATAAAAAATGATCTTGGAGATCCGGACAGGATAGGGAAATATTCAAATGGAGATGANATATGGGGGTTTAAAAATTTTACATTAANGTTTGATAAAAATGGAAAACTTAAAAATTGGTCTAAACCTTTTTTAAAATAGTATATTTTGGAAATAATAAAAAAAATTCAGCTAATTATCTTATTTCCTTTATTTGTTATATCATTTTTTTCTTGTAGCCTAATTAACCAAAATAAGTTTGCTGATTTAATAATAAAAAATNAATGGACAGGGGAAAATGTTTTTTTTTCTGATGTAAGCAGTGAAATATTAAAACAAAAGTATCTTAACAGNGGATGGTCAAAGCTCAATAAGGATAAAAGTATTCCGTATTTTAANCTAAAAAAGAATAAAGGCGTGATACTAGGAAATTATTATAAAGANCACATAGAATATCTGGTCGTTCAATTAGACAATGGGAAAAAATATAAATGGAAAAAGAATNATTGGCAGGTTAATGATAAAGCTATGCCGAGCCATTTATGTAGATTAACAGTTCTAGATGATGCTAAGAAAATGATTGGTGAATTTATTTGGCTAAATACTGTTTCTACTGATACTGTTTTTATCAATAATACTGATTTAAGATTTAATAGGTTTAAAAAGGTAAAAATCATTGATACTAAAGTATATCAAAATGGAGGTAGAGATTGGCCAGTTTGGCTTGAAATTAAGTCAGATGATGAGAATAGTGNTTTAATAAGATATAATGGTAACAAAAAGACTGAAGGGCGACAGAATAACTATTTTGTAAATAATCCTCTACCTAAAATATGGGGTAAAGATATAATAAAGAAAATTATTTCTGGAAAAATAGAAAATGGAATGAATGAAGACCAAGTTAGGATTTCTATAGGTAATCCAAATGTTATCAATAATACATCTAGCAGACACAGCGTTAGCGAACAATGGATTTATGGAAATACTATTGGTGGAAAGAAATATTTATTATTTGAATATGGTAAACTAGTAACAATGTAATTTTTATNAACTTGTCCAAGAGTTATTTATGGTAAGAGCTTTTATATTAATTATTTTATTTATATCCNANAATCTGTTTAGTGAATCACTAGATAGTATGGTTACATATGATGATCATTTTAATATAGCCTTAGGGCATTATAATTCTCAAAGATATAAACTAGCTGAATCAGAGTTTAAAAAAATTCTTATTGATAGAAAAAATTACTCTGATCCTGTTTCGCATTTAATGTTGGCTAAATCACAATATTTTCAAAATAAAATTATAGAATGTCAAAGAACCTGTAAATCCTATTTAAATAAATATCCTAAAAGCGAATACGAAATAAATGTAAGAGTTTTAATAAGTGATGTTTTGATAAGGCAAGAAAAATACTCTAATGTGGTTGAACAGTTATTACCCGTAAGGCTTGAAGCGCAGGATTCGATATTGCAACATAATATTGATTACAGGATTCTGTCTAGTATTATGATTGGTATCAAATCTAGTAAAATCGAAAAATTATTATTTTCAAGTGAAAATAGAATAAACAGATCTATACTTAACCTGGCTAGGTCTTATAGATCTCTTTTAGATGGAAATACGAATGATATGGAACTATCTCTAAGCGTAATAGAGCCAGACATTCTTCCTGATCAGTATAAAAATTTATTCAACGGATTAAACCGTTTTATTGGTTCTGAAAATAATAGCCATGGTACTGTAGCAGTGATATTACCATTATCAGGACATGATAAAATTAAAGGCCAAACATTTTTAATGGGGTTATCTGCAATGGTAACTGATTATCAATATGATTTATTAACACATTTTAAGATCTATGATAATAAGAGTAATGATTTAAGAACCTTAAAAATCCTTAAAAAAATTAATCAAGATAGATCAATAACCTCAATCTTAGGATATTTATCAGAGGTTTCTAATATAGCAGCTACTAGCTTTTCTGGCTCATTACCGATTCTATTATCTAAAAGTAATTATAGTGAACTTCCAATGTTATCAGAAAATATATATTTGTTATCAACAAGTAGTGAAGCACAGGCAAGACTATCTGCTCGATATGCAGTAAATATTTTAGGATATAAAAATATAGCGGTAATGTCACCTGCTGATGATATAAATAAAAACTACGCTGATAATTTTATTAAAGAATTAAATCAACTTGGCGTTGATCCGGTTTCAATAGAATGGTATTATGGTAAACCTGAGAATATTAGTAGACAATTTTCATCTGTTAGAAAAGTGGCCTGGTCATTAATTCCAGATGAAGACCCAAATGTTGGTTACCTTGATATGGAGATTGATAGTCTAGATGCATTATTTGACGTGGATGTCGCAGATTTTATTGATATTGCCGAGGAAAACCATAATAGTAATAAAATGACAAGAAAAGATTCATTAAAAATTAATTTAAATACTATTGAAGCAATATATATTCCAATTAATAGAGGAGACCTTTCTTTTATTGGGACCCAGCTTCCAATGTATAATCTAGAAACCAAAATTATCGGGAATGAATCGTGGATGGATATTGATATATTGTCTCAAGATATCATAGGACCACATTTGCAAGGACTTACCGTATTAAGCTCTGAATATCCTAAATTTGGAATGACAGAATCTTCAGAACTAGACAGGATTTATGCAATGGGATATGACCATAGTTATTTTGTTAATTCCTTAATAAAACTAAGTTCAACCTCAAGACGAAAATTTAAAAGCTTTCTAAAAAAAGGAGACCTATATATGGGCGCTTCTTCATTGATAGAACTAGGCGGACCTAGCAATAATGAAAATAAAATTGTTCGCGTACTAGAATATAAAAGAAATAGGNTGGAGACTATCGGTTACTTTAATGGAACTGAGTTAGTAAAAAATTAATCATCAATAAATTAAAGAAAGAATATTGGGACGATTATAGTCAACAATTTCCTTTTGAAAATATTAGACTAGTTTTTTCAAATAAAAAATCTAATGTTAAGGAGCCGAATGATTTAATAGGTTTCTCTAAATTAGCCGGATTAGACCCAGACAGTCTAATTATTATTAACCAGATACACTCTTCAAATGTAATTAAAGCTAACTCTCCAGGCATTTATGCTGCTGCTGATGGTATTATAAATAGAGGTGGAAATCTTGTATGCTCGATAAAGGTAGCAGANTGTTTACCTATATTTTTTGTTAATAACAATTCAAAAACAATTGGGCTTGTACATGCGGGGTGGCGTGGGCTTTCTTTAGGCATATTAAATGAATTTGTAAATAAGATTTATCTTTATAAAGAAAATGTATCTGACTACTATGTGCTGATTGGGCCGTCTATCCAATCTTGTTGTTTTGAGATTAAGGATGATGTATTGGAACATTTTGATTCTAATCATTATAATCCTAGTAGTAATGATAAATACAAGGTAGACCTTCAAGGATGGGCGATTGATCAACTAGTGTGTTCCGGTCTAGACAGAGAAAAAATTAATGTTATTAATAAATGTACGTATTGTTTGGATACTTTATATCACTCATATCGTCGCAATGGAACCAATGCCGGGCGGATGTATGCACTTGCTGGGTGGTCTAATTAGTTTATGGAAATTATTGATGTAGTTTTACTNGGTATCTTACAGGGGTTAACCGAGTTTTTACCTGTTAGTAGCTCAGGTCATTTAGTATTAGGTCAATACCTTCTAGGCATTAAATCTCCAGGAAATACACTAGAAATTNTATTTCACATTGGTACTCTAGGTAGTGTTATACTTGTATTTTTCTNTGATATTAGAAAAATAGTGTTAACACTAGATGAANAACCTACACAAAAATTATTAATATTTATCAGCATTGCGACTCTACCGGCAATGATTATTGGTTTTGTATTTAGGCATAAGATTAACAATTTATTTGAAAGTGTTAATAGCGTAGGCTATGCTCTTTGTGTAACAGGGTTAGTTTTAATTTTTTCATCAAGATTTAATAATAATGATAGAAAGCATTCTTTATTTTCATCAGCAATGATAGGTTTAGCCCANGCAGTGGCAATAATCCCAGGAATTTCTAGATCTGGGATGACAATAACCGCATCCTTATTTTTAGGTTTTTCACCAAAAGAATCAGCAAAATTTTCGTTTTTACTATCAATCCCTATAATATTTGGAGCAGGGTTATTAGGTATCCTAGGCCTGCAAAATGACAATACTTTTTCATTGAGTATAATTTTAGCAGCTTTTTTTAGTTCATTTTTAGTTGGAATTTTAGCTCTCAGGGCTCTTCTAAAATTATTAGAGCTAGGAAAATTTTATTTTTTTGGTATTTATTGTATATGTACAGGATTAGTCTCTATCTTTATCTAGAAAAAGTATAGTTCTATTAAAACCTCTTATAATATTCTTATAAAATAAAAAATGATTGAAATAAAAAATGCTATAAGGATGATTCAAAGTAATGGTGCATTACCAGTATATTATTTAAAAGGTAACGATCAGTTTTTACATAATTTCTTTATTGAAAAACTATGCAATTCAATTTTCGCTGAAAATAATANAGTTAAGAGTTTGCTTACTCCTAATGAAATGTCTGGCAAAGAAATTATAGAACAAATATTATTTTCTGACTTATTCAATACACAAAAATTATTCATCCTTAGAGATCCACAACAATTGAAAGGCAAAGCCGTTAAAGACCTATTAGAATATTGTTCTAANCCAATTCCGAATCACTTTTTAGTATTAATTAATGATAATTTTATGGATAATAGTTCTTTCTCTAAGTCTGTAGTGAAAAATGTTGATCCAATAAACGTTTCTACACCTTTTGCGAGGGATCTTGCTAAATGGGCAAGATTCTTTTTCAAAGAAAATAATAAGAAAGCTGAACCATCTATAATTGAAGAATTAGTTGAGAATTATGGAGACTCTGTATATAATATAAAAAATGAAATTGACAAACTNTGTTTAATGAATAATAATTCAATAATTAAAGCTAGTGATATGAGNTCCCCATCTTCATGGGTTAGAAGTAGGCAACGGTGGGAGCTAATGTCTTCTCTCGGTAATCGTGACCTAGAGAGGTCTATTGCACTTTCTAAAGAAATAATTGGTGACTCTGATACTATGATATCTTTAGTNTATCCTCTGACNGCATTCCTTCAAGAAATCCTTTATGCTAAAATGAATAATGGAACTTTTGTTAATCCGAAGAGTTATATACCATTATCGAATTCAATAAAGAAAAACATATCAACATTTGCGAGAAGATATAACAAACAAGAGATTAAAAAATCGATAAGAGAATTAAAAGAAATTGAAACAAGACAAAAAACTTCAAACAGTGATGATGAATCAGACCTCATCAATTTCATCTATAATGCCATTGGATAAAGCTGGTAATAATTATGTTTACTCAGATGAGCAGCTTATGGCTCGTTTCCAGAAAGGGGATGAAAATGCTTACATAGAGTTAGTAAACCGTTACAGAGATAGGCTCTTGAATTTTATTTATAATTATATTGGCGATTTTGAAATCTCAGAAGATATAGTTCAAGATACAATGGTAAAGCTATATCAGAAAAAACATTACTATAGGGAGATCGCAAAGTTTTCGACCTGGTTATACACAATAGCAAAAAACTTGGCGAATACAGAGTTCAGAAAAAAGAAACAAAGAAAAATCACACTCCTGAGTCAGATTAGTAGAGATGATAAGCCTTATGATATTCCTGCTGACCAGCCAGACACTGATCAAGAAATTCAATCGGATATAACTAATAAAATTATAAGAAAAGCTATTGATGAGCTACCAGAAAAATTCAAAACTGTTATCCTTTTGCGTGATATCCAGGAACTTTCATATGAAGAGATTAGTTCTATTATTGAAGTACCAATAGGAACCGTCAAATCACGTATTAACAGAGCAAGGCTACAGCTACAAGTAGAACTAAAACATTTAAGAACATAGGAGAAATAATATCGATGAATCGTTATGAATTTGAAAATTTAATATCTGATTATTTAGATGGTTCGATACCGTTTAAAAAAAGAACAGAATTTGAAGAATATATGAAAGATGACCCAGACGCAGAGTCTCTGGTGAGAAATATCAAAACCACAATTTCTGAGATGAATAATTTACAGAAGGTAAAAGCTGCAGATAACTTTAATGAAAAATTATTATCAAGAGTGGAAAACGAGGGTATAGTCGGTGGGCCAAATAATACAATATTAGGCTTTACTCCTTTTTATGCCTCAATATTATCCTGTTTATGCGTAGCCTTTTTTGTGGTGGCCTCTCAGCTAATAAATGTGTCACAAGATTCCAGTTTTGAAATTAAGACTAATCAATATACAGCAGAGTTAGAAAAGAATCCTCCTTCATATTCAAAAAATGTTGATTTAGAGAAAAAATTAATAGTTGATTCAAATATTGATTCTCTGCAGGATAAAACAGAAAAAGAAAAGCCGAATAATTCAAATAAAATCAAGTTTGTAAACTATTAATATTATCTTAAACCTACTTTAATTACTTAAATAAACTTGGTAAGTTTCAGAGGTTTTCATCCTCTGTGGAATTAATGAATAAATTATCTATATCAACGTTTATTTTTCTTGGGTTCTGTCTAAATATATGTCTTCTTATTTTTCTCCCGGATGGTAACAATACAGTAAACCTAATAATAAGATTGACGGGCGCTGTGGGGCTCAGTTGGCTAATTTATTTCTATTTCCAATTTTTAGGATTAGAGTCTATTCAAAATCATGAAAAAAATGATGTTACATATAAGCTTATTGATATTGATAATAGTGCTAAGGCTCAGTTTTCAGATTTAATCGATTTGACTTTCACTACAATTAAAGATATAAATATCGATTTTGAACCAGCAATCTATTTTATTGAGCCAGATTCGAAAGGTTACATATTAAAAGATTCAACATCTAAGCAATTTGTAAGTCAATTATCAATAGAAAGTTCTATTGTGACTAAAATTCTTAGTTCAAATGATATAAATATATTATATCAAAAAGATAACCCTGAAGAGTGGAACAATTTATTTGATAATGGATCTTGGAGAGGAAGTGAGTGCGTTATTATACAACCACTATTATTTAATGAAAATACAGCAGGATTTATTATAGTTCGGTCTAAACATTTTAGCGATATAAATGCTAAGGACCAATTGTTAATAAAACATCTATCTGATATTATATCTTTATCCATTAAAGATTTAGATATTTTAGATAAAACTATAGAGAGGGGGAAAGATCAATCGCAAATATTTGATTTATTAACACAGATAAACCTCGGGCATTCTGAGACTGAAATCTTGAACAAATTCAGAAATTTAATAAACTACTTTTATAATTATGATTGCCTTACAATATCAAAGATTGATGAATCAGAAAAGAGAGCGAATATCAAACTAATCGATGGTGTAAAGAAAGATATTCCTGAACAAAATGAGTTCAATATAAATGGGACTATCAATGGACTACCATATACAAAAAATACTTTAATTAATAGTTCAAACAGTAAGTTCAATCTATTTCGATTTTCCTCGTCAGAGAAATTTACTGATTCAAAAAATAATTTTATTGGTGCCCCAATACTTATAGATGAAAAATTATGGGGTGCAATAATGATAGAAAGTTTTAGTGATCAGGTTTTTAATGAAAACGATGAAAANCTACTTTTATTGATTGTNCGTGCGATGCAAGCTAGTATGNTCTGGCATACTGAGTACCAGAATATGTATGAAAATGCAATAAAAGATGGGTTAACTGGTTTATTAAATCACAAGACATTTATGGATAGAGCTAGNGAAGAGATTGAAAGAGCTAGGCGATTCCAACATCATCTTGTGTTTTTAATGTATGATTTAGATAAGTTTAAACGGATTAATGATACNCTCGGTCATCCCTATGGTGACTATGTAATAAATACGGCAGCNAAGATTATCAAAGATAATGTTCGNAGTATAGATCTTGTTGCTAGATATGGAGGAGAAGAATTTGCCGTAGTTTTAGTTAATACTACTACAGAAGCTGCAATGACGGTTGCACAAAGAATTGTTGATAATATCGCAGATCATAATTTTATCATGGANGCTAAAGAAGTAAATATGACTATTAGTTCTGGTCTGTCAGAATACCCAAATGATTCGGANCAATTAAAAGACCTAATACAATATGCAGATGAGGGCTTATATAAAACTAAAGATAATGGAGGTAATGGTGTAACAGTNTATCATGCCATGGTTAATTAATAATGAGTATACCCAGTTTCATACGCTATAATACCTTTGTTATTTTTATAATGGCTGGTACGGTCTTAGTCGCTAATGACAAGAGTCCTGATCAAAAGGAATTAGCCATACATCATTTTATGCAGGGAGAGTTTTTATTAAACCAAGGTAACTATGCTTTAGCAGTACTAGAATTTCAAGATGCATTAGATATTGATCCTAATGCATCGACAATTCATATTTCTATTGCTGATGCATATCGCCGTTTAGGTAGATCAAAACATGCAGAAGATCATTTAAGAATTTCAATTGATCTTAATCCAGAAGAACTTAGTAGCCGAGAAATGTTAGGTCATCTATACTTGATTAATAGACGCTATGATGACGCTGAAAAAGAATTTCTAGTATTAAGCGAATTNGATANATCTAATGATAATTATATAACCNTTCTAGGTGACTTAGCAAAGTTGCAAGAAAGATGGAATCTATCTGNAGATTATTATTTAAAAGCTTATGAGATTAATCCTCAGAATTTTAAGGCACTNGAAAATGCTTTACAGGTTTGTTTAGGTGCCGAACTATTTGAGAAAGCAGAATCTACTTGTTTAAGTTTAGCAATGATTGATCGAAACAACGTGAGTTATTGGAATACCTACAAACAAATCACTGCATATAATAAAAATTATGAAAAGACTTTGTCTGCAATATTAGAGATAGAACGGATTCAAGGTTTATCCTCGAAATTATTGATGGAAAAAAGTGCTATAAAACAGGAACAGAATAATAATGAGGAAGCAACAAAATATCTTCTTAAAGCGTACGATTTAGATGACACTAATATTGAAGTTATACAGAAATTAGTGTCAATCTATTTGGAAAACGAAAATTTTAGTGATGCTGAGTTTTATAATGAAATATTGTTGAAAGAATTTTCTGATGACCCGAGCGGTTTTATTAACGCTTCAATTATATCATTAAATAATTCTTCTCCTCAAAAAGCAATAGATTATCTTAAACCAAACATAGAAAAATTTGATGATAATTATTCGGCACACTATTTATTGGGTACCTCTTACTATCAGATAGATGATCTTGTTAATTCAGAAAATCATTTTATCAANGCTCTATCTATTTTNCCTGGTTCAAGAAACAGTAAACACACGCTTGCAATGATATATGATCAAAACGGGTCCTGGNTTAAGTCAGATAGTTTATACCTAGAACTAATCACAACTGATACTACAGATGCCCAAGCTTATAATAATTTTTCCTATAGTCTAGTTGAACGAAATGATAATCTTGAGCTAGCATTAGAAATGTCAATAATCGCAAATAGAGTTCATCCTAAATCTGCTCCATATTTAGATACACTTGGGTGGATATATTATAAGTTAGAACAATATGAAAAAGCTTTAGAATATGTTCAAGAGTCCTATAGCTTAGATAATACAAACCCAGTAATTCTTGAACATTTAGCAGATATATTAAAAGCAACTGACCAGATCTCAAAAGCGAACCTAATATANATGCAAGCTATTGATATNGGCGGAGATAGCCTTTCAATCCAGCAGAAAATAAATATTGAATGAAGAGTATATTAATATTTTTTCTTCTTTTTTTTATTTCTGCGTGTTCTACATCAATTAANAATATAAANNATGATATAAGCGTATTATCATATGAAGAATTNTCAAGAAATTATATCTCGTGCAGTGGGNATGGTAACATTTCGTCAATAGGAAATTTCAAAGGAAAACTATCATTTAGTTTTTTATCACAAAACGATAGTTCGTTTTTTCAATTCCAAGATCTTTTAGGAAGAAAAGTGTTACTTATGTGGTTGACCCCTAATTCTGCTGATGCATGGAATATTTTAGAAAATAAACGATATAATTATAGTCTTATTAAAGATATTTTCCCTCTTCTTTCAGTTGTTGAGCCAATAAATATCACAAAATTTCTATGGGGTAATGAATCAGTCTACAATNCTNAAGACTTTATGGTTCTTGGAGGTCAGACTAATGAANTATCAATAACTTTTGAAAAAAGTAATGAAAATGAAAATTTGATCAATAANGCTATTTTTAAAGATGAAACTAATCGGCAAGAAGTNGCTATTTTATTAAAATCAAGAGTACATAGTGATGNCTTTATTGATTTAGANAAAGTNTGGAAATTAATGTTGATTTAAAAATGATGATTTCAATAGTCATACCACTGTTTAATGAAAATAAGTCTATACCTGACNTTTATATCGAAATTTGTGATGCCCTTTCCTCTTATGATAATTGGGAAATTATATTTATTGATGATGGCTCTTCGGATGGATCAAAAGACAANATTATTGATATTATATCCAAAGATTCAAGATCCAGACTAATTAGTTTTTACAGAAATTTTGGTAAGTCAGCGGCTCTATCAGAAGGTTTTAAATATTCAAAAGGAGATATAATCATTACTATGGATGCGGATCTTCAAGATGATCCTGCNGAGATTTCNAACCTTATCANTAAAATTAATGAAGGNTATGATCTNGTCTCAGGNTGGAAAAAAGTAAGNCATGATNCNTGGACTAAAACATTTCCATCNAAAATATTTAATTTTGTTACTCGGTTATTAACAGGTGTNAAAATTCATGATTTCAATTGTGGACTTAAAGCTTATCGAAGCGCGGTTGTAAAGTCTATTGANATTTTTGGTGGTAGACATCGATATATTCCAGCGTTAGCAGGACAAAAGAATTTTTCTGTTTCTGAAATAGTAGTAAATCACCGTCCAAGAAAATATGGTGCAACTAAATATGGTGGTTCCAGGGTATTTCATGGTTTTTTCGATTTGTTAACAATATTATTCTTAAATAAGTATACGCAGCACCCATTACATTTTTTTGGCATGATTGGGTTAACCACTTTTTCAGCGGGTACATTTACAGAGCTAGTAGTTCTTTATTATAAGTTCTTCTTAGGAGAACCTTTCGCAAAGCATATTGCATTACTCTTACTTGGCATAATCCTACTTTTTATTGGAATTCAATTCTTTTCTATTGGCCTATTAGGCGAGATGATGGCAAGATATAGCCAAAGAAAAGAAGATAGAGTTAAAGAGATTATATCGTTCTCAGACTAAGTTAGCTATTTATGGCTATATCAAATCCAATTATTAGTATTGTAACACCGACATTTAATCGTTCAAATGAGATAGATTATCTAATCGAATCAATCAACAAACAAAAACTAGATCATGAATATTTTGAAATGATTATTTCTGATGATGGGTCAACAGATGATACTCATGAAAAAATAAAAAAATGGATAAAATTAGTTGGGTTTAAATTAGAATATATTAGCCAAAATAATCTTGGACCAGGTTCAGCTAGAAACCATGGTGTCGAAAATTCTACTGGGGAGCTTATTGTTTTTATTGATTCAGATTGTGAAGCTGATGAGAATTGGTTGAGAATAATTTATGATTCTTATATGGAAAAAAAATTTGATGCATTTGGTGGTCCCGATCATTCGAAAGATGATTTTTTGCCAATTCAGAGAGCAATAGATTTTTCTATGACGTCGTTTCTTACTACGGGTGGAATGAGAGGCCACAATAAAAAAATGTTGGCTAAGTTTTACCCTAGATCGCACAATATGGGAGTTAAAAAAACTTTGTTTGAAAAGGTAGGTGGTTTTGGCTCGCTTCGTCATGGCCAAGACATCGAACTTAGCCATCGAATCCATAATAGTGGTGCGAAAGTTGAGCTATTGATTGATGCAGTTGTTTATCATAGGCGCAGAACTACATTATTAAAATTTTTTCGTCAAGTTTTTAATTGGGGAGTAGCGAGAATTAATTTAGGAAAAACAGATATAGCAATGCTTGAACCTATTCATTTTGCTCCTTCGGTTGTGACATTTTTATCGTTATTAACTATCATAGGGTTGGTTATTTATCCAAACATATTCTATCCTCTTATAATATTTGGTTTGGCAGCCTTATTTCTTATAAGCGTTATTGGAGGACTGAAGACTAGAAGTCCAGTTGTCTTATTATTGTTATTAATTATTATTCCTTTGCAGGTGATAGGCTATGGAATAGGATTTCTAATGGCATTTATTAAAAGATTTGTTTTTAAGCACGGTGAGTTCACAGGGTTTCAAAAAAAATATTATTAGTGTTGAAGAAAGTTTTAGTTATATCCTATTACTGGCCTCCAAGTGGTGGCCCTGGA